>DASZJC010000391.1:0-3197 GCA_035948495.1 Xanthobacteraceae bacterium
AAGCGCCGAGTGGTCATGAGGTGGGCGGCCATGGCGTCGATTCCGGTGCGCGCGGTATCTCCACGCGCTGTCTATACTAACGCACCCGAACGATGAGCTTCCAGGCCGTCGCTCGCCGCACGCGTGAACGCCGACGCGCAACGCGCGCGGTCGCTGTTCCCGCCGGAGCGCGACTTCGGTAGCTCGCTAGCGGCTGACCTCGGCAGCTCGCGCCGTGCGCTTGTCGACGATCGCGCGCACCTGCACGATCACGCTGTCGGCGACCATCGCGTGCCCTTCCGCGGTCGGATGGATGGCGCCACTGTAGAGACCCGCATAGGCCGGCTGGAGGATGTCGAACGGCGAAATACCCTCGCGATGGGTATTGGCGGTGAGGAACGCGTCGTTGGCGGTGTGGAACAGCCGCCAGCGATGGGCGTAGGGCAGGGCGTTGGCCGGCGAATAGGGCGTGAACTCGCCGGTGCGTTGCGACAGGCGCGGTATCGCCATCATAAGCCCGTCGGCGATGGCCCGCTTGGGATCGCGCGCGCACACGCCGCGCCGCACGAATTTCGCGAGATGGTCGGTCACCAGATGGAAGCCGGTTCCCTGGCCGGTCGCCAGCCCAGCCGGGCAATCGGCGCGCCGGCGCACGTCCGTCATGCACTCGAGCTTGTTGTCGAGATCGGTGGTGAATGCCGCCGCCTCGATGATCCGCTCGCGGCTCATCCGCAGCTTGGGATGGACGTCGAGGCCGAGCGTCGGCATCGTGCCGCACATGCCGCCGGTCTCGTCGTACTGGATCGGCTCGTATGAGGTTTCCACGACCTGGGACGGCGCAACGCCGAACCCGTCGCGCAACGCCTCCTTGACGGCTTCCAGGCGCCGGTCGAACACGCGCAGGTAATTGCGCGCGACGTCCGGTCCGAAGCGGATTTGCCGGCCGATCCACTGGGCGATCGGCGCGATGTCGCCCGCGCTCTCGGTGATCGAATAGAGCGCGACCGCGGCAAAGCCCACGTCGTTGCCCCCGACCGACAGCAGCACCACGTCGATCGGCCGCTTGCGCAGCTCGGGCGGGCACCAGCGCATGGTGATGGTCCGCGTGCCGACGCTGGTGTCGCCCGGCGAGTAGGCCGGCACCGTGTAGGACACGGTCTTGCTCCGCGTCGCCTCGCCGCCGCGGCAGATGAGCGTGCTGAGCTGATCGAACTGCGCCGGCACCTTGGCCGAATTGGGCTTGTCGAACTGCTCGCGCGCGTCCTTTTCGAGGAACAGGCCTTCGACCGTCTCGGCGCCGGTGCAGGCGAGATGGACGAGCGTGATCGCGCGATGGCGGTTCTCCAGCGCGAGTTCCATGCCGACGCGGAACTGATAGCCGTACTGCGAGCGGTGGCAATCGGCGCTCATCCACTGCGCCGAGCGCCGCGAGAAGGCATCTAGAAACTCCTGGGAGGTCGGCTTGTAGATGAGGCCGCGCTCCTCGTCTTCCATCAGGCGCTTGGGCAGGGCTTTCGGGTCGAAGTGGTCGTCGGCGGAAGCGAGGTCGAACTCGTCCTTCTTCGCCGGCTTCATCGACCGCATCGCCATCTCTTCGCGCACATTGGCGTTGACCGGGTCGTAGACCATCTGGCGGGCGCCGCTGAACGTCACCGGCCGGTCGGGATTGCTGTCGCCGGAGGCGAAGGAATCGCCGAGTCCGACCACGAGCAGATCCTCGACGGTGACGTCGGGGTCTTCCAGCTCGCGCCCGTTCGGCAGCTTCACTTTCACGGCGACGCCGGAATTGGCCCGATTGTGCGAATACGGCACGCGCTCGATGGTGAGTGTGTTGGCGCACGGCTGGGTGCGCTGGCCCGGTCGGCCGCCGGCCGCGTGCGGCTGCCAGCTCCAGGCGCATTGGCCATTGCCGGCCTCGGCGCGCATCGCCGGCGACAGCCAGACGTGCACCGAATGCGCATCGGGCAGGATGTAGTCCTCCCTGGCGGTGCCCCAGGAATATTTGCGGTCGCACTGCACGGGATAGCGGCGCGGCCGGCCGACGTTGTCGTAGCAGGCGGTCGCCAGCGTTTTTGCCGCCCAGCCGAGGCGGCTTACTTCATAATGGGCGCGCTGCGTCGCCGCGCAGGTCGCCGGCGTCGTCGCGTCCTTGCAGTCGGGATCGTTCAGGCGGCGCTCGACCCTCGACACGATATCGCCCGGGAGCGGGCCCTGCGGGTCGCCGCGCACCGCGGCGAACGCCTTTTCATGCAGCTCGAACGAGCTGTCGACCTTGTAGAACCGGAACGGATTGTCGACCTCCCATTCGAGATCGGCCGCGTGGGCGAGGCCGAAGCCGCCGAGCAGTCCGGACATCGACGCGATCGTCGCGATCATCCTCAGCCGCATGACACTCCCCCCGTGACGGTTGGCAGGTTGCTGTCGGATGTCCCCGGATTTGCCCTGAATTTGCGGCCGCTCGGCCGGGCCCCCTTGTCCGCGTATGCCGCAATTTGGGCGGATGTCGGGCAAGCCCGAACGGCCGGGCGGTGTCGTTCAGGGTCGTGCTGCGTTGCGGGCCTGCGCCGAATGGCCTATTTCCGGCAATCCACGGAGACAAATCCCATGGCATCGGACATCGCCGTCATCGTCGGAGCCGGATCGGGCCTGAGCGCGGCGCTCGCCCGCGCCTGCGCCAAGCGCGACATGGGCGTCGTGCTTGCCGCCCGCGACATCGGCAAACTGTCGGAGCTCGCCGCCGAAACCGACGCGCGCCTGATCTCGTGCGACGCGGTCGACCGCCGGCAGGTCGATGCCTTGTTCCGCGTGGTCGGCGAGGTCGGGGTCCCGGCGCTCGTCGTCTATAACGCGAGCTATCGCGCGCGCGGTCCGTTCGTCGAGCTCGGCGCGGCGGATGTCGAGCGCAGCGTGCAGGTCACCGCGCTGGGCGGGTTCCACGTCGCCCAGGCGGCGGCGCGCCAGATGCTGCCGCTCGGCCGCGGATCGATCTTCTTCACCGGCGCCTCGGCGAGCGTGAAGGGCTATGCGCAATCCGCGCCGTTCGCCATGGGCAAGTTCGCGCTGCGCGGGCTTGCCCAGAGCATGGCGCGCGAGCTCGCGCCGAAGGGACTGCACGTGGCGCATTTCGTCATCGACGGCGGCATCAGCCGCGGGCCGCAAGATCCGCGGCGCGAGCGCGGAGCCGACGGCCTGCTCGATCCGGCGGCTATCGCCGAGAC
>DASZJC010000392.1:0-1987 GCA_035948495.1 Xanthobacteraceae bacterium
GCCGCGGCGTCGTTGCGCAGCGGCCACTACATGCAGCTCGCCGACGCAAAAATTTCGACCGCGCGCAATACCATCATGGGCGTCTATCCGACCCGCGACGGGCGCTGGTCCTATCTCCATTGCAATTTTCCCAATCATCGCGCGGCCGCCCTCGGCGTGCTCGGCGTCGCGGAGGACCGCGATGCGGTGGCGCGCGCGGTTGCCACCTGGAACGCCGCCGATCTCGAGGAGGCGATCATCGCCGCAAAGGGCGCCGGCGGGATGGCGCGGACGCAGGCGGAGTGGGCGAGACATCCGCAGGCTGTCGCGGTCGCGGCGCTGCCGCTCCTGGAGATCATGCGCATCGGCGACAGCGCCCCCGAGCCGCTGCCGCCCGGCGATCGGCCGCTCGCGGGCATCCGCGTCCTCGACCTGACGCGCGTGCTCGCCGGACCGACGTGCGCGCGCACGCTCGCCGAGCACGGCGCCGACGTCTTGAAGATCACCGCCGCGCATCTGCCCAACCTCGGCTACCAGGAATGGGACACCGGGCACGGCAAGCTCTCGGCCGAACTCGACCTGCGGACGCCGGGCAACGTCGATATCCTGCGCGGGCTGGTGCGGCAGGCGGACGTGTTCTCGCAAGGATATCGTCCCGGCACCTTGGCCGGCCGCGGCCTGTCGCCGGAGGAACTGGCCGCGCTCCGGCCCGGGCTCGTCTATGTTTCGCTCAGCGCCTTCGGCCATGCCGGCCCTTGGGCGGCGCGGCGCGGTTTCGACACGGTGGTGCAAACCGTCAGCGGCATCACGACCCGTCAGGCGCAGGCCGTCCCGGGCAAGACTCCGGGGCCGCAATTCTATCCGGTCTCGGCGATCGACTATTGCACCGGTTATTTGATGGCCTTCGGCGCGATGGCGGCATTGGCGCGCCGGACGCGGGAAGGCGGCAGCTGGCTGGTGCGCATCTCGCTCGCGCAGGTCGGCAAGTGGATCGTCGATCTCGGCGAAGTGCCGGCGGCGGCGCTCAAGGAGGTACCGGCCGAGTTTACCGCCGGCGAACTCGAGCGCTGGTCGACGGCAAGCGAGACGCCGGCCGGCCGGCTGCGCCACCTCAAGCCGGCCGTGCAGTTGTCGGAAACCCCGCCGTACTGGGCGCGGCCCTCGGCTCCGCTCGGCCATCACCGTCCCGTGTGGCCGTGACGGCGCGACGATGACTGCTTGCCGCTGCCGGATCGTCCGCCTGCGCGGACGATGACGGCCGATCGGTCATTGGTTGATTCCGTCGGTATCAATCTGGCGGCGTTCAGCGGCGACGGCCTTGCCCGCCGCCTCGACTCAACGCGATTTCAATTGGCCGAAATCCGCCGGCGCCGCAGTGTCCTCACCGAATATCCGCTGCAGCATCATGTTCCCCACCGCCCGGTTGTAATGGAAAGCATTGTACCAAACGTCGCGACGATCGGAAAGCCACGCCGGGCGGCCGAAGTCCCAGACCGGGGTAATGCGGGCGATCGCACCGACGACGCGTTCATTGTCGGGCGCTTGCGCGTCTCCGGCATATTCGTTTTGTCGATTGAGCGGCGAGAAGGCGACGACCAGCCGAATCTGGTTTTCGCGGCATAGCGCGACAAAGCGAGCGAAGAGTCCAAGCTGATGCGCGAGGTCCGGCCTGATTCGAGGTCCCGCCGCCTCCTCAATCGAGGATTTAACGACGGGCGACAGTCGACCGGCGGCGGCCTCCCGCGGTGGGATCGCCATAAACCCGGCCGCGGCGAGCTTCGGCTCGGAACGCTGCGCGCCGTGGGCATTCGCTGCCCGGTTTGCAAGCGCACGATCGATATACCTTCGCCAGTTCGTGAATTGAAACACGGTCAAATATCTCCACCAAAATCGCCATCGACTTTCGCCGCTGATTTCCGGCGGAAGGAAGCTGTCGATGTTGTTGTCCGTCCACGGCTGCGTTCCGAACAAGTCGGCGTCGAGAAGCAGAAAGGCCGCGGTGAGCCGC
>DASZJC010000393.1:0-6425 GCA_035948495.1 Xanthobacteraceae bacterium
CATCTACGTCACCGATTGGGGCAACCACCGGGTCTGCATCTTCGACGCGGACGGCAAGCCGCTCACCCACCTGGTGGGCGACGCCCACGTGATGTCGAAGTGGGGCCAGCAGAGCGTCGACGCCAACCCCGACATGATGAAAGCGTACCGGCGGGCGCGCAATCAGGAGCCGCTGTGGCGCTTCTGCTTCCCGACCGCCGTCGACTATGATCCGAAGACCGATCGCATCATCGTCGCCGACAGCCAGCGCAATCGCCTGCAGATCTACAAAAAGCTGCGCGACTACGTCGAGTTCCAGGCGAACCTGTAAGGGTCCGCCGATCGTTGCCGACTGTCAGGCAATCCGCCGGATATCGCACAAGTAGGCGCGGTGCGATGCCGTCCCGCTGACGGGATCGAGCGCCGCGCTGCCAATGATCAGGTTGACATGCCGAAGTCCCTGAGCGGCAGCGCTAGCGCATGTTCCGGCGAAGTGGGTACCGGTTCGCCGATAAGAACATGCGCCAATCAATAGTTTCTAGAGCATGTTCCGATTCCGAAGGAACGGGACATGCTCTGGTGCCGTCGGCGGGCTCGCACTCTGAATATCGCATTGACCCGTTTTTGGCGGGGCCGACGGCGTCCGCAGTTGAACGGGGCGGGCCGTCGTGGTGCCTGTGACGCAATGCAGCGAGGTAACGCCAACAAGCTGCTTCGATAGACATCGACGGGGAGGACGAAGATGCAAGTCGCCAGCTCAGCGGAAGCCAGCGTCGGTTTCCCGCGCGGTTTGACGCGCTATCAATGGACGGTCTTTCTCGTCGTGTGGGCCGGGTGGGCGCTCGACGCAACCGATTTCGGCCTCTACTCGATCGTCCTTCGTCCGGCGCTCACCGAGCTTCTCGGCGGCAACCCGTCGATGGCCGACATCGGCCGCGTCGGCGGCATCCTCAGCATGGTCGGCCTGTTGGGCTGGGCATTCGGCGGGTTCATGTTCGGCATGGTCGCCGACTACATCGGCCGGATACGGACCCTGGCTGTCAGCATTCTGGTCTACAGCGTGTTCACGGCGCTGCAGGGATTCGCGCATTCGCCGCTGGAGCTCGGCATTTTCCGCTTCCTCGGCGGGCTCGGCACCGGCGGGGAAATAATTGTCGGGATCCCCCTCGTGGCCGAGGCCTTTGCCGCGACCTACCGCGCCCGCATCCTCGGCGTCATGATGACCGGCGGCGCCTTCGGCAGCCTGATCGGCGGCTGGGTCTACGGGCTGGTCGGCCCGTACGGCTGGCGCTGGGTGTTTTTCATCGGGATCGCGCCGGCCTTGCTGCTGGCGTTCATTCGCCGCGGGATGGTCGAGCCCGAGCATTTCGAGGCGGTGCGGGCGCGCCGCCGGGCGGCCAAGGCGAACCTCGCGGCCGCCAGCGCGGACGATCGCGAATTCCTGCGCTTCGTGCCGGTGCAGCTCTTCGCCCCTCGAAATCGCTACAGCACGATGGTCGGACTGATGTTCTGCCTCGGTACGCTGCTGGCGATCTGGACCACGGTCATCTGGCTGCCGACGATCCAAACGGTCATGCTGGAAAAGGACGGCATCGCTGGCGCGGCCGCGATCCCCTACGTCAGCCACGGCATGATGTTGTGGGGCATCGGCGGGATTTTCGGCTATGCCAGCTTCGGGTTCATCGCCGATGCGATCGGCCGTCGCCCGGCGATCATCTTGTACAACATCGGCACCATGGTCCTGGGCTTCACCATCTATCTCGGGCTGAGCCACTACGACCTCTACCCCTATCTGCTGCCGATCTACGGGTTCTTCGTGCTCGGCGTTTTCTCCGGGCACGCGGTCTACCTGCCCGAGCTGTTCCCGACCCACGTGCGGGCGACCGCTGTGTCTTTCTGCAACGGCACCGGGCGGATCGTCACCAGCACCGGGCCGCTCGTGGCCGGACTCCTGGTCGGATACTTCGGCGGGTTCACCACCCCCGCGGCCATCATGACCGGCTTCGCCGGGCTGAGCATCCTTGCACTCTTGCTTGGCCGCGAAACCCGCGCAGACCCGCTGCCATTGTTCGAGGTCAGCGCGGTCGGCGAGCGCGGCGCCGGCGGCAGCTGAGCGGGCTCGCCGCGCGACGCGGGATTGGGTCAATTTGGGAGGCTGCAAATGGCGGCAAGAAAGAAGGCCAAAGGCAAGACCAAGGCAAAGCGCAAGAAAAGCCCGGTCACCAAGGCGGCCGCGCGCAAAAAAGCCACGGCGGTCAGAAAAACCAAGACGACCGGAAAAAAGCCGGCGAAGAAGACGCCGATCCGACGAGCATCGCCCAAGAAAGCCAAGTCGACGGCAAAGGCCGCGGTCAAGCGGAAACCGGCCGGTCCGCCGGCACGGCGCATAGCGGCGAGACCGACGCCGAGCCCGCCCGCGCAACCGGCTCCGCCGGGGACGCGTATCGGCGTCGTGACCCATTATTTCGGCCACCTGTCGGTCGCGATCGTGCGGCTCGAGTCCGCTACGTTGCGCGTCGGCGATGTGATCCACATCCGCGGACACACCACCGATTTCAGCCAGAAGGTCGAGTCCCTCGAGGTCAATCATGCGCCGGCAACCGAAGTGGGGCCGGACGACGATTTCGGCCTCAAGGTGACCGCGCACGCGCGCGAGCACGACGTCGTTTACAAAGTGCAGCCGTAGCCCGGCGACTCGCCTTTATCGGCCCGACGCGCCGGGTGTTGCTGCGTTCGTGACGGTCGTTTTTTCCCACGCCGGAAACACCAGCGACTTGATGACGACCGTCACGGCGCCGGAGGTCTGCACCATGGCGCCGATATCGACGTAGTCGAACTCCCTGAGTTCGAGCCCGTCGATGGAAACGATGGGGTTCTCGACGTGCAGCTCCTGGCGGCAATGGATGCCGATCAGGCCGCCGACGTCGCCGTCGCCGGCGAGCACCAGCGGGTGGCCGCGCGCGAGCATGCGCGCGAGGCCGGCGACGACGCCGCGGCACAGGCCGTCGAGCCGGTGGAAGGTGGCCGAGCCGCGCCAGGGCACGAACAGCGCCACCGGGCCGGCGCCGTCGAGGAGGTCGAGGCGCTTGAGCGCCGCCTGGACCGACGCGGCGAGTACCGCCGGCTCGATCACCTCGCGGTCGAGCGCGAGGTCGGGCGCGATCACCGGCAGGTTGCGCAGCGGCAGCACGTCGAGCGGCGAGACGTAGATGGTGCTGCCGCTCACCTGGGTGGTGTACTGGGCGGCGCCGATCACGGTGGCGCGGATGCCCTCGCTCGCCGCGACGAGCCGCGGCCCCCAGCCGGCGGCGCGGGCGCGGATTTCGGCGGCGAGCAGGGCGCCGAGGTCGCCGAAGCCCTGCGCCTCGCGGCCGTGGATGTATTCCGCGACGCCGCCCGAGAAGCTGAGCTGATCGATCGGCCCGGCATGGGACAGCGCATCGAGCCGCAGCAGGCCCGCGCCGTCGGCGGCCGGCGCGCCGCCGCGCATCGCCTCGAACAAAGCCTCCGCCATCCGTGCCGCCAGCGCGCGCGCGGCGGCGGCGTCGAGAGGCGCGCCCGGGTCGAGCCGGATTCCCAGCGCGGCGGCAAAGCGCCGGCCGGCCTCCTCGACGCGCGCGATCCGCCCCGCCGCATCGAGAGCCACCAGCCGCGCGCCGACGTCGACGGCGGTGAGATCGACCACCTTGCCGCCGGCGCAGACGGCGATCTTCGAGGTGCCGCCGCCGACGTCGACGTTCATGACGGTCGCGCGCTCGCGGATCGAGCGGGCGATGGCGCCCGAGCCGTAGGCGGCCATCGTCGCCTCCAGGCCGTCGCCGGCGCTCACGGCGACGAGCTTGCCGGCCTGGCGCGCGAACAGATCGCCGATGCGCCGCGCGTTGCGCCGGCGCAGCGCGACGCCGGTGAGAATGAGCGCGCCGGTGTC
Source organism: Xanthobacteraceae bacterium (assembly GCA_035948495.1). Taxonomy (GTDB): domain Bacteria; phylum Pseudomonadota; class Alphaproteobacteria; order Rhizobiales; family Xanthobacteraceae; genus AP-16. Next base: position 3,908 of record DASZJC010000393.1, read on the forward strand.
GATCTCGTCGGGGCCGACCGCCGCATCGGCGTATTGACGGGCGATGAAGGCGCCGAGCGCGTCGGCATCGATCGTCTCCGCGCCGGCGTAGGGGGTGAGCAATATGTCGGATCGGTGGAACGTCTCGCGTTCGCTCACCACGTAGCGGCTGTCCAGGCGCTCGAGCACGATGCGCGAGAACACCAGCTGCGACGTGGACGAGCCGATGTCGACGCCGACGCTGAGCAGGCAGATCTCGTCCTCCTCGACGAGGGTGCGCCCTGTATTCGAGAAGAAGATGCGGCCCGCGGCCTCGCTCGCCATGAGAAGGACGCCGTCAGGTTACGCCCGCCGAACGGACCCGCACGCCCGGCTCGTACCATTTGGCATCCATCCGGCTCTCGACGCCGGCGCGCGCCAGGGTCGCCGCGTACTCGGCGCGGATGAAGGGGTCCTCCATCCAGTACGGGATCGAGGTGCCGCCCTCGTCGATGTCCATGCCGGTGTAGTCGATGTGCGGCTCGCCCGGCGGGCCGGGCTCACGCCCCGGCGAGTTCGGGCCGAACCAGGCGGTCAGCCGGAACGGTTCCTTGGAGACGCCGAAGTGCTGATGAAACCAGCGCGCGCCGCCCGGCGCCGCCGACACCATGCCGACCGGCTCGTAGTCGACGCGCTTGACCTCGGCGGCCTTGCCGTCCTTCCACGGCGTCACGCCGAGCCGCTCCGGCCAGGTGTAGGTGTAGCCGCGCCCCTTGAGGCAGATGAGGACGGCCGCCGAGGTATGCGCATGCGCCTTGGAATAGCGGCCGTTCTCGTGCTGGCCGATCCACAGATAGAAGGTGTTGCCGGTCATGAACGGCTCGATGCGGCGATAGCCCGGCGAGCGCCGGTTGTCCAACGGCAGCTCGCAGTTGACGATGTCGGGAATGAAGTTGGTCCGCCGCATGGCGAGCCCGCGCACGGGGTCGGGCTCGATGTCGTCGTTGGGCCGGTAGAAGTCGTCGGCGCCGCTGAAGCGGTCGCGGAACTGGTACGCACTGTCGAAGATCGCGCCGGTGTCGTTGATGAGGTTCATCAGGTTGGGAGCGGTGGTCCCGGCGAGCAGCAGCGCCGGGCTCGAGCTTGCGTTGACGATCCGGTGCCGGGCGTTGAGCGGAATCGAGAACAGCGATCCCTGCTGCCATTCGAATATGTGATGCTTGCCGTCCTGCTCGAGCCAGACCTCGGTCGAGCCGCGGCCGTCGACCACGTAGAAAACCTCCTCGTACAGGTGCTTCTCCGCGTTGAGCGCGCCCGCTCCCGGCACCTCGACCAGATAGCAGCCCCATTTGCCCTCGGTGCCGTAGAGCTGGATGTAGGTTCCGCGCCCGCCCATGCGCGGCCACGGCGCGAGCGGCAGGTCCTGCACCTTGCTCACCCCGATGCCGCGCACGATCGGGATGGCTTCCGCTTCCATGAACAGATCGTAGGGCGTCTTCGGCCGACCGAACTTGCCGAAGCCGGCCTTGCTTCCGGCCGAAGGCTCGTGCCAGTGCACCTGCCCGGTCAGTTCATGCATGACGCGTTCTCCTTGACTGCGCGACGTTCCGTGGGCCTTCCCCCGACGCCGCCCGGCTTTGTTGCGCGGCTACTGCTTGAGGAACAGCTCTTTCCAGATGCGCTGCCATTTGGCCGCCTCGCCGCTCGCCTCGGCCGGGTCGACCAGGACGTATTTGCCGGTGTCCATTACGGTGTGCACGTTCCGGCTGGTGGGAACGCGCCCCATCGCCTGCAACAGCTGCATCCCGTCCGGTGACAGCACGAAATCGGCGAACAGCAGCGCGGCGTTCGGATGCGGCGCATGGCGCGCGAGCGCGATCGCCTGCGGGCGCCCGACGAGGGGCTCGACGGCGACCCAATCGATCGGCCCGCCCTTGCGCTTGATCGATTCGGCGTTGCCGCTGTAGGTGGTCAGGCCGACCGGCACCTCGCCGGCGGCGACGAGCTGCGCCAGCAGCACGTGGCCCTTGCGCACGTCGGGCTTGAGTTCCGACAGCTTGCGAAAGAACGCCATGCCGCGCTCCTCGCCCCAATATTTCACCACCGCGCCGAGCCATTCGTCGTCGCTCGCCTCGACGGCGATGCGTCCCTTCCATTTCGGCTCGAGGAAGCCCTCGTAGGTCGGAGGAATCTCCTCGCGGCGCACCTTGCCGGTGTTGAACGCCACGACCCACAGGTCGATGCGGTCGCCGATCCACAGGCGATGCGCCGGGACCGCCCACCCATGCAGGTCGGCGACGTGGCGGCTGAAGAATTCCGCCAGCAGCTGCTCGCGCGCGAGCGCCTCGACCTCCGGGCTGTTGGTCTCGATGACGTCGACGTCGTGGCGGCGTCCGCGCGCCTCGGCGACGGTGCGCTGGAGGATGCTCTCGCTGAGCGCCCGCCAGAGCCGGACCTGCACGCCGTATTTGCGCTCGAAGGCGGCAATCAGCGGAATCGATTCGGTGGTGGCGAGGGACGTATAGAGCACCAGCGCCCCTTCCTGCCGCGCCATCTCGAG
>DASZJC010000394.1:0-4586 GCA_035948495.1 Xanthobacteraceae bacterium
TGTGAGTCCCGAGACATTTCGCGGCCGTGCGCTCGAATGCATGCGTCTGGCGCAGGCGTTGCGCGCATCGAGGCACCGAACCTTGCTGCTGGCCTTGGCGCAATCGTGGGCCGAACTCGCCAACTCGGCGGAGGAATTTCAGGCGCTGGTCGAGCGGGGGGCCAGCCCGACACGGCCCATTCATGTCAAAACAGCGACACGGCGCGGCCGCGCGAAGGCGGCGACGCTGCACTGAGCGGGCGGGGCCCGCCCGTGCGCATATTCAGGCGGCGCGCGAACCGCGCTACACTTGGCCCCCGGCGCCGGAGGTGCCGGTGCGAACGCCAGGGGAGGCCGCATGACGATGTCTTCGCGTTTCGTCAAAGACGCCGCCAAGTTGTTCCAGGACGTCGACTTGTCCGACGCCCGCGCCGGCGAGCTTGCGCTCGAGGTCGAGCGCCTCAACGCGTCGGCGCGCGCGGCCGCTGCCTCGCTCGACTTCGACGCCGAACCGAGCGCGTTCTTTGCCGTGCTGGCGCGGAGGGCGCCATGACGGTCGCGGCAGCGCGCCCCCGCGCGGCGGTCGCCGATCCGGCCCTCATGAGCCTGGCGCAGGCCGCCGCGGCGATCCGCGCGCGGCAACTCTCCTCGGTCGAGGCGACCAAGGCCGCGCTCGCCCGCATCGAGCGCTGGCAGCCCCGCCTCAACTGCTTCATCGCCGTCGATGCGGAGGGCGCATTAAAGCAAGCCGAGGCGCTCGACGCCGAGCTTTCTCGCGGGCGCATCCGCGGCGAACTGCACGGCGTGCCGCTGGCGCACAAGGACATGTTCTATCGTGCGGGCCGCATCTCGACCTGCGGCTCGGAAATCCGGCGCCATTGGCGCGCGACCACCACCGCGACCGTGCTCGCGCGGCTCGACGCGGCCGGCGCCGTCGACCTCGGCGCCTTGAACATGTCGGAGTTCGCGGCCGGGCCGACCGGCCACAACGAGCATTTCGGCCATTGCCGCAATCCGTTCAATCCGGCGCACGTGACCGGCGGCTCATCGAGCGGCTCCGGTGCCGCGGTCGCGGCGCGCCTCGTCTACGGCGCGCTCGGCTCCGACACCGGCGGCTCGATCCGTCTGCCCGCCGCCGCCAACGGCGTCATCGGGCTCAAGCCGACCTACGGCCGCGTGAGCCGCTACGGCGCCATGGCGCGCGCCTGGTCGCTCGATCACGTGGGGCCGCTCACCCGCACGGCGGAGGACTGCGCGCTGATGATGGGTGCGATCGCCGGATACGACCCCAACGACGGCGCGATCAGCCACGAGCCGGTGCCGGATTTCACGGCGGGGCTTGCCGACGGCATCAAGGGCTTGCGCGTGGGGGTCGTTGTGGATGCGGACGACGCGCCTGTCGACGAAGAGGTGCGCGGCGCGCTCGCCGCGAGCCTCGACGTGCTGCGCTCGCTCGGCGCCGAGACCGTGCCGGTGCGGCTCTCGCACCTCAAGGACTGGTACTATTTCGCCGACACCATCGCCAAGTGCGAGGGCGCGACCATCCACGCCCGCTGGCTGCGCGAGCGCCCGCAGGATTATTCCGGCCACGTGCGCACCCGCATCGAGGCCGGCTTGGTGCTGCCGGCGACGCGCTACCTCGAGGCGCTCTCGGCGCGCGGGCGCCATCTCGCCGAGTTCCTCGACACCGTGATGGCAAACATCGATGTGCTGCATTGTCCGGCGATTCCGATCCCGATCCCGACCATTGCCGAGACCGATCTTGAAGGCACCGGCGAAGCGGTGCTGGCGCTGGTCGGGCGCATCACCCAGTTCACCCGCCCGTTCAATTTCCTCGGCATCCCGACGATCAGCGTGCCGTGCGGCTTCACCCGCAACGGCCTGCCGGTCGCGTTCCAGGTCGCGGCCAAACCGTTCGCCGAACCGCTGTTGCTGCGCGTCGCCGCGAGCTACCAGGCGGCCACGGATTTTCACGAACAGGTGCCGGCACTGTAGGGTGGGCAAAGCGGGCCGCAGGCCGCGTGCCCACGCGTTTGTTTGATTCGAATCCGCGTGGGCACGGCCGCTTCGCGTCCTTAGCCCACCCTACGTCAAACGGCCGGCTCGACCAGAACTTCGTCGCCGTGCACGCTCAACCGCGCGCCCAGGTGCGCGCTGCGCCGCGCCAAATCCTCGAACGCCGGGCGTTCGTCGGCGAGCGCGCACAGCACCGTCTCGTTGCGCTCGTTGTGGCGGACGAATTGAAACGCCGTGCGTTTGACGCCGTCGCGTTCGATCTCGGCGCGCACCATCATGCCGAGCCAGTCGCCGTGGCGACGCCCGCCGTGGCCGGTGTGGAACGAAAAGCTGCCGAGCCCGTAGAAGATCGGCCGCCCTTTGTAGACCTCGACCGGGAGCGAATAGTGCGGGCCGTGCCCCATCACGACATGCGCGCCGGCGTCGACCGCCGCGTGGGCGATCTGCGTCATGTACGCGAGGACTTCCTGCCCGAGACCCCAATGGCACGACGCGACGACGATGTCGGCTTGCGCGCGCAGCGCCGCGACGTCGTCGGCGAAGGCGTGCAGATAGGCTGCATCCGCCCAGGTGACGATTTCCGGCGGCACGCCCGGCCGGTTGGGCGGCGGAATCTCCGGCCGCGTCTTGTGCATGGGCACGTGATAAGCCGTGTGCCCGCGGATCACCGCGATGCCGGCGGCCTCCTCGCCGGCTTCGTGATTGGTCGGCCAGTAGACCGAACTGCGCTGGAGAAAGCCGCAGGTCAGCCCGTCGCGCTTGACGATTGCCGGCGCCCGCGCCGCGGCGAGGTTGCGGCCGGCCCCGGTGTGGCCGACGCCGAGCGCGTCGAGCCGCGCGATCGAGGCGATGATGGCGGCTTCGCCGTAGTTGACGTTGTTGGCGATGCCGACCGCATCGATCCCGGCTGTCTTGAGCGCCTCGCCGCCCGCGCCCGGATCGGCATAGAAGCCTTCGTTGTGGAACGAATGTGCGCCCGGGTCGAACAGGCAGCATTCGAAATTGCTGAACACCGCGGCGCCGCGCAGCTCGGGCGCGACCCGCGCGAACGGGACCGCGGGCTCGGTCACGTTCATCAGGTTCACGTCTCCGGTGAGGATCAGCTTCATGGCTACAGCATGATCCCGAAAAGTGGGTACCGGTTTTCGGACAAGATCATGCTCCAATATAAACGGGTAGGTTCACATCCGGCCGTTTGCATATTTGACGTCGCGCAGGCGGATCAGGCCGTCCGGGTAGGGGACGTAGCCTTTGAGGTCCGCAGTGAAGCCCCAGATCCAGGTCTGGTGCCACAGATAGATGATCGGCCGCTCGTCGAGGAGGATGCGCATCACGCCATCGTAGGCGCGCTTGCGCGCCGCGCGGTCGCTGGTCAGCCGCGCCTCCTGCAGCAGCCGGTCGACTTCGGGATTGCAGTAATGGCCGTCGTTGCCCGGCACGTTGCAGCCGAGCAGGGTGTGGATGTTGGCGTCCGGGTCGATGCGGCCGCTCCAGCCCACGTAATCGGCGTCGAACGCGCCCTCGCGCGCCCGCTGCAGCATGGTGATGAACTCGGTCAGCTCGATCTTCACCTCGATGCCCGCTTCCTTCGCCATCGACTGGATGATCTCGGCGGCCTGGCGGTCGGCGTCGGCGTTGGGCACCAGCAGGGTGAGCGTCGGGTTGACGACCCCCGCCTCCTTGAGCAGCGCCTTGGCGCGCTCGACGTCGCGGCCGGGGACCGGCAGCGCCGCGTCGTAATAGAAGTTCGACGGCGGCTGCGGCTGGTTGCCGACCTTGAACGCGCCGTTGTTGGCGACCTCGTTGAGCACGTTGCGGTCGAGCGCGAGGTCGAGCGCCGCGCGCACCCGCTTGTCCTTGCCGAACGGATTGTTCGCGCGCCCTCCGTTGGCGACGTTGAAGGTGATGCCCTGATAGCCGAGCCCGGTGATCGAGGCGGAGGCGAGCTTGCTCGAGCTGCGCAAGCTGTCGAGGTCGGTCGGCGCAATGCGCTCGATCATGTCGAGCTGGCCGGCGCGCAAATTGGCGAAGCGCACGGTCGCGTCCGGCATCGGCAGGAACACGACTTTCTGGATGGCGTAGCGGTCCTTGTCCCAGTAGTCGGCGAAGCGCTCGAGCACGATGCGGTCCTGCGGCACCCGCTCGACGAACCGGTAGGGCCTGGCGCACACCGGCTTGTTGCCGAACTGGTCGCCCAGCGCCAACGCGGCCTTGGGCGCCACCATGATGCCGGCGCGGTCGGCGAACTGGGCGAGCAGCGGCGAGAACGGCGTCGCCATGTCGACGCGCACGGTGAGCGGATCGAGGACCTCCACCTGGGTGATCGCGCTGATCTCGCTCTTGCGCCGGCTGTCCGGCAGGCTGAGCGCGCGCTCGAGGCTGAACTTGACGGCGGCGGCGTCGAACGGCTCGCCGTCGTGGAAGCGTACGCCCGGCCGCAGCCGGAAGGTGATCGCCTTGCCGTCCGCCGCCGTGTCCCAGCTCGTCGCCAGCATCGGCACGATGCTGCCGTCCGGGGCGATGTCGACGAGCTTGTCGCAGATCGACGTCATCACGACGCGGCCGACGAAGCTCCAGTTCTTGGCGCCGTC
>DASZJC010000395.1:0-7768 GCA_035948495.1 Xanthobacteraceae bacterium
CTTCCTTGGCGGCCGCGAGCGCGTGCGCCTTGTCGGCCGGGCCGTGGCCGCCGAGCAGCTTCTGATGGAACTCCAGATATTTCTTGCCGGTCTTGTCCTGCATGCGCGCCGCCACCGCGACCTGCGCGGCTTCCACCGAGCCCGGGCCGAGCACCGGATATTCCTTGAGCACGACTTTGAGGTTGGGGTCGGTCTTGAGCAATTGCAGCATGTCGCCGAGCGCACGTTTGCAGTAGCCGCAATTGTAATCGAAGAACTCGACCATGGTGACGTCGCCGTGCGGATTGCCGAGCGTCACCTGGTGCGAGGAATTGAACAGCACCTCCTTGTGCTCGCGCACCCCGGTGGTCTGCTGCTCGGCCTTGGCCGCCGTCTGGCGCTTCTCCAATTCGCTCATCACGTCCTGGAGCACTTCCGGATGGGCGACGAGATAGTCCTTGACGATGCGCTCGATCTCGCCGCGCTGGGCGTCGCTGAAGCTTTGCGCGCGGGCGGGCAGGGCGGCAACGACGGCAATGGCGAGGGCGGCGGCGGTCGAGCGGAGTAAAAAGCGCATCGCGGGTTCCTTACTTGTCAGTTGTGGCGCGTTGCGCCGGGCGGTGGTTTATAGGTGACGATGTCGTCGGCGCGCACCCACCCTGGCGAGCCGGTCGGAAAGCGCGTCTTGGCGCGGGTGGCAATGTCGCGCGCGGTGCGGTAGTCGCCGTTCGCGAACGCGGCCTGGGCGGCGGCGAGATCGGCCTCGGCGAGATCGCCCTTGCGGCCGTACGCCATGGCGAGCTGGCTAAAGCCGTCCGCCATGTCGGGGTCGCGCGTGACGGCGGTGCGCAGCAGCGGGATTGCCTCCTCCGCGTCTTTGGCTTTGTTGGTGGCGACGAGCGCCTGACCCAGCATCACCCGGATCAGCGTCGCGTTCGGGGCGAGCGCCACCGCGCGCCGTAGCGGCCCGACCGCCTCCGCCGGGTGCCCGCCCTCCAGCAGCGCCTGACCTTTGATCTCGTGGAAATACGGGTTGTTCGGCTGGCTCTGAATGAGCCCGTCGATCTGGGGCATGGCCGAATTGATGTCGCGGTAGCGATAGGACGAAATCGCGCGGGCGTAGCGGGCGGGCAGGCTGGTATCGCTGAGCGGATAGCGCCGCAGCACCGTGTCGGGCCGATCGAGGAAGCCGGACAGCTTGGCGCGCATGAGGTCGTGGCGCAGCTGCAGCTCCGGCGGGTCTTTCTTATTCCAGTATGGGCTGGTCTTGGCGAGTTCTTCGAGCGCGTCCATGCGCTCCTTGGGCATCGGGTGCGTCTGCAGGTAGGGATCGATGTACTTGGTCTGGAACTGGATCTTGTCGGCGAAGCGCTTGAACGTGTCGTACATGCCCTGGGGCGACTGGCCGGTGGCGGTGAGGAATTTCACGCCGGCCTTGTCCGCCTGCTCCTCCTGGGCGCGGACGTAGGAAAGGAGCGTGCGCTGGATCACGCTTTGCGGCGCCTGCAGGGCCGCGGCCCCGATGTTGCCGGCACCGGAGTTCGGGCCGGCGCGGACGCCCGCGACCGTTGCGCCGATCCCGGCGAGGAGCGCGATGATCGCCGCGGTCTGCGCGTTGGCGAGTTCCTGGCGCAGGCGCGCCATGTGCCCGCCGGCGATGTGACCGCTCTCGTGCGCCAAGATGCCGATGATCTCGTTCGGCGTCTGCGCCTCCATCAGGGCGCCGACGTTGATGAAGATGCGACGCCCGTCGACCACGAACGCGTTGAAGGCGCGGTCGTTGATGATGACCACGTTGACGTTCTGCTGGGCGAGCCCGGCGGCGCGCAGGATCGGCCCGGTGTAGTCGCGCAGCAATTGCTCGATTTCGGCGTCGCGGATGAGCGGCAGGCTTCCCTGAGCCTGCGCGCGCACGGGCATGCCGACGATGGCGAGCGCGAACGCAGTCACGAGCGCAAGCGCGCGCAGCGCTGGCGTCCTGCGTCCCAGCCTGTTAACCCTCGCGCCGATGGTCATCGCGGTGCGGTTCTCGAAGCGTTCGGGGGCAACCTAGTGCCGCGAACCCGAAGTTCGCACAACATTGCGGCAAGTTCGATTGCGAACTTCGGGTTCAAAAAGCGGCACTAGAATCATAGAGTTCCTAGTGTCCCTTGATTCCGAAGTTCGCATCGGAGAGTGCCGCAAGGACGTGCGAACTTCGGAATCGGGACACTAGGGAGCCCGCACAACCCGGTCAATGCAATGCGGATCACGTCTCGAATAGGGTCCGGCGCCTCCTCGGCCTGTGCGGCCGGCGACGCGCGCCTCACCATCGGGCGGGCACGAAATCCGGCGAATACGGCAGCAGCGAGGCCGCCCGGCGCGCGCGGGTCGCGGTCGTGATGCTCGACGCCGCAAGGAGCCTCATCAAGCCGTCCGCGCGCAGCGGCGTGCCGCCGTTCATGGTGATGGACGTGATGGCGGCGGCCGCGCGAATCGAAGCCGCCGGCGGCCGGGTCGTGCACATGGAGGTCGGTCAGCCGGCGGCGCCGGCCCCGCAGGCGGCGATCGCCGCGGCGCGGGCGGCGCTCGCGACCGGCCGCATCGACTACACCGAGGCGCTCGGCATCCCGGCGCTGCGCGCGCGTATCGCGCGGCACTATGCGGAGCGCTACGGCGTCGCGGTCGAGGCGGAGCGGATCATCGTCACCACCGGCTCCTCGGCCGCATTCATCCTGGCGTTCCTCGCTTTGTTCGAGCCGGGCGACCGGGTGGCGCTCGCCAACCCGGGCTATCCTCCCTACCGCCATATCCTGACCGCGCTCGGCTGCGAGCCGGTGCTGATCGACACCGCGAGCGCGACGCGCTGGGCGATCACGGTCGAGGCGCTGATCGCGGCGCACCGCAAGAAGCCGGTGCAGGGCGTGCTCGTCGCCAGCCCCGCCAATCCGACCGGCACCATGATCCGCGGCGAGGCGCTCGCCGCGCTCGTTGCGGCGGCCGCAGCGGAAGGCATCCGGTTCATTTCCGACGAGATCTATCACGGCCTCGACTACGCCTTCGCGGCGCAGACCGCGGCGCGGCTGTCGGACGACGCCGTCATCATCAATTCCTTCTCCAAATATTTCTGCATGACCGGCTGGCGCATCGGCTGGATGGTGGTGCCGCCGGCGCTGGTGCGCCCGGTCGAGCGGCTGCAGCAGAATCTCGCCATCTCGGTGCCGACGCTCTCGCAGGTCGCGGCCTTGGCGGCGTTCGAGGGGCGCGCCGAGATGGAGGCGGTCAAGCACGGCTACGAGGAGAACCGCCGCATCCTCATCGAGGGACTGCCGGCGGCCGGCCTCGATCGGTTCCTGCCCGTCGACGGCGCGTTCTATCTCTACGCCGACGTGTCGCGCTTCTCGACCGACAGCCTCGACTTCGCCAAGCGCATGCTGGAAGAGGCGGGCGTCGCCGCCACCCCCGGCATCGATTTCGACCCGGTGCGCGGGCAGAACTTCATCCGCTTCTGCTACGCCGGCTCGGCCGCCGACATGCGCGAGGCGGTCGCGCGCATCGGCGGTTGGCTTCGGAGGTAGGGTGGGCTAAGGCCGCCGGAGGCGGCCGTGCCCACGCGGAGTTGTTTGTTTGCTCGGTGAAGAACGCGTGGGCACGCGGCCTTCGGCCGCTTTGCCCACCCTACGGCTCCTGCGAGATTTAGCGGGACGCACGAAGCAACCACGCCACTCCGGAATTTCTTCTGTAAACCCGATCCCGGCGAATCGATTGGCGATGCGCGTCCCCAAGCCTTCACCGGAGCGATCGGCTTGCATTTGACGCTCTTCCTTCACGGCGTCACGAAGGATTGTCCGGATTTCCTCCGGCAGTGTGCGACCGTGCTGCAGGGCTCGCCGCTTAAGGCGAGCCTTCACAGCAGGGTCGATATTGCGAATGACGATTTGAGGAAACGTCGACCTCCACTCGCCAATCCCATATCAGGAGTCAGGGCCACTGTCCTTACAATTTGTTGCAACCAGCGGGTTACGGCGCTGCGCGCCTAACCCGCGCTGCCAGCTAAAACTCCACATCGAGCTCCTCGAGGTCGTCGGGCTCGGTCTTGGCCGCGGCGATCCATTCCTGCACCAACGGCATGCCTAAGACGGTGCGGCAATAGCCGGCGCAGGCGTCGTCGAGCTTCACGTCGTAGGTCTCAAACCGCGTGCACACCGGCGCGTACATGGCGTCCGCCACGCCGGGCCGCGGACCGAACAGGTAAGGCCCCTTGTAGGCGGCAAGGCACTCGCGCCAGATGGCGGCGATGCGGTCGACGTCCGCCTGCGCGCCCGCCCACACCTTGAAGGCGGCATAATGCGCCTTGATGTGCATCGGCAGCGCCGAGCGCAGGTTGGCAAAGCCCGAATGCATTTCGCCGCTCACCGCGCGGCAATGGGCGCGCGCGGCCGGGTCGGCCGGCAGCAGCCCGGCCTCGGGCTTCAACTCGTGGAGATATTCGGCGATGGCGAGGGTGTCCCAGACCTTGACGCCGTTGTGGGTCAGGCACGGCACCAGAAACGAAGGCGACATCAACAGCAATTCGGCGCGAATCGAGGGATCGTCGCTGGGGATCGCCATCTCGTCGAAGGCAAGGCCGGCCATCTTGCACAGGAGCCAACCGCGCAGCGACCAGGAGCCGTAGTTCTTGCTGCCGATGGTGAGCGTCGCCTCGGCCATGTCCGTCCCCCCGCTTCACGGCCGACCGTTTGCTCGCGGCGCGCCGGATCAGGCCGGAAAGCCAGCCGGTTGCCCGCACCCGTTAAGGTCGGCACCGAGCCGTCTTGCCTTGCCACCCCGGCGGCGCCGATTGTCCCCAGCCTCACCCTGGACGGCAACAATTTTCTCGCAGCGCAACATCAAATCCACTAGCCTTTGCGCCGCCGGGGTGTGGTGGGGGACGGCGCGGCGAGGCCGCGCCGGTCGCGGCCGATGCTTTATCAGGCCTATCAAGCCCATTCCGACGTCATGGACCTGGTTCGCGCGTTCGCCGATGTGGCGCTCGGCACGCTCGGCCGGCCGCCGCCGGGCGCCGCACCTGGTGCGCTGCGCAACCTGACCGCCGCCTACGAGCTGATCGCCCGGGCGGGACTGACCCACGTGCGCCCGCCGTTCGGGGTCGACCGCGTGACCGTCGGTAACCGCGAGGTCGCGGTGCGTGAGGTGAGCGAGCGCGTCACCCCGTTCGGGACGCTCCTGCATTTCAAGAAGGACATCGATGCGCCGCAGCCCCGCGTGCTGCTGGTGGCGCCGCTCTCCGGCCATTTCGCGACCCTGCTGCGCAACACCGTGCGCACCATGCTGCCGGAGCACGACGTCTACATCACCGACTGGCACAACGCTCGCGACATCAACCTGGGGCACGGGCGCTTCGGCTTCGACGACTACATCGAGCACCTCATCCAATTCCTCGAAGCGCTCGGCCCCGGCGCCCATCTCATGGCGGTGTGTCAGCCTTGCGTTGCCGCCCTCGTTGCCGTGGCGGTGATGGCGCAGGCGGGCAACCCCGCCCAGCCGCGCAGCATGACGCTGATGGCCGGGCCGATCGATGCGCGGGTCAATCCGACCCGGGTCAATGAGCTTGCCACCGGCAAGCCGATCGAATGGTTCGAGCAGAACCTGATCGCCAGCGTTCCGTTCCGTTACGGCGGGGCGATGCGGCGGGTGTATCCGGGCTTCGTCCAACTCGCCGCGTTCATGAGCATGAACCTCGAGCGGCATCTCAAGGCCCATCGCGAGCTTTACGACAACCTCGCCAACGGCGAGTACGAGAAGGCGCAGGTGACGAAGGCGTTCTACGACGAATATTTTGCCGTGCTCGACCTCACCGCCGAGTTCTACCTGGAGACGGTCGAGCGCGTGTTCCAGAAGCATGCGCTGCCGCTCGGCGAACTTCGGTTCCGCGGCACGCGCGTCGAGCCGGCGGCGATCCGCCGGACCATGCTCCTCACCGTCGAGGGCGAGAAGGACGACGTGTGCGCGGTCGGCCAGACGGTCGCGGCGCACGACCTGTGCAATAAGCTGCGGCCCTACCTCAAGCGCCACCACATGCAGCCCGGCGTCGGGCACTACGGCGTGTTCAGCGGCAAGCGCTGGGACAACCAGATCTACCCGATCGTCAAGAACGTCATTCTGGCGAGCGATTAGAGCCTAACCGCGAGAATCGAAGAAACGCCATCCCGCTTTAAAGCGGTTTCTCGAAAAACAGGCTCAACTCGATATCGCGCGCCGGCATTTGCGCATAGTGGCCGAAGGGACCGCAGGTTTTGAACCCGGCCCTGCGATAAAGGCCCACGGCCTCCCGCTGGTAGTGCCCGGTTTCCAGGCGCAGCACGGGTCTGCCGGACGCGCGGGCTTCGTCCTCGATCCTGCGCAACACCGCCTTGGCCAGGCCGCGGCCGCGCACGGCCGGCCGCGTATACATGCGCTTGACCTCGGCGTAGTCGTCAAACAGCGCAACGCCGCCGCAACCGGCCGCGGTACCGTCGAGGCGCGCCACGAAGAAGCGGACGTGCGGCTCAAACAATTGCGCGATCGACAGGCCGTGCCGCTGATGCGGCTCGTAGGCGGCGCCCAGCACCTCGTCGAGTTCCGCTATGAGCGCGCGCACTTCCGGCGTCGGCTCGTTCACCGGCTCGATGATGATATTCATCGAGGGCGCCTCATCGGAGGCTCGATGATGATATTCATCGAGGGCGCCTCATCGGACGACGACGATCGCGCCGGAGACGAGCGCGAGAAAGATCGGCGCGAGCGCAGTCATGCCCGTCATTCCCGTCGGACGCCAGGGGACTCGAGGAAGCGCTGCATGAACACGAGGTCGAGCCAGCGGCCGAACTTGTGGCCGACCTCCTCGAAATGGGCGACCTCCTTGAAGCCGAGCCGGCGGTGGAAGGCGATCGACGTGGCGTTGGCGGCGTCGATGCCGCCCAGCATGACGTGCTTGCCGAGTTTCACGGCGACCGGAAACAGCGCCTCGACCAATAGACGTCCGATGCCGCGACCTTGTCGGTCGGCTGCCACATAGACCGAATGCTCGACGGTGAAGCGGTAGCCCGGCCACGCGCGCCAGTCGCCGAAGGAGGAGAAGCCGAGCACCTGCGCATCTTCCTCCGCGACCAGCACCGGGTAGCCGTGCGTGCGGCGGCCGTCGAGCCAGGCGGTGCGTTCCGCGAGGGTCGCCGGCGCGAGCGCGTAGACCGCGGTCGAGGTGGCGATCACTTCGTTGTAGATCGCGAGAATGCCGGGCAGATCGGCCGGAGCGGCGGCGCGGACACGCATGGCGGGCCCTTCTGGACGCGAGCGCGATTATCCACTATAGGATACATATGTCAACTATCTTGGACGACCCCACGCCGGCACTCGCGGCCCGCCTGCGCCTCGAGCGCGACGCGCGCGGCTGGTCGCTCGCCGAGTTGGCGCAGCGCTCCGGCGTGTCCAAGGCGATGATCAGCAAGATCGAACGCGCGGAGGCGAGCCCGACCGCCGCGTTGCTCGGCCGGCTGTCCGGCGCCCTCGGGCTCACCATGTCCGCCCTGCTGGCCCGCGCCGAGGGACAGCCGGACCGGCTGGTGCGAGCTGGGAGCCAACCGCGCTGGCGGGATCCGAAAACCGGGTACGTTCGTCGCCAGGTGTCGCCGCCGTCCGCGCCGATCGAGCTCGTGCGCGTCGAGCTGCCGGCGCGCCGGTCGGTCGCGTTTCCAGCCTCGTCCTACGCCTTCGTGCGTCACCTCATCTGGGTGCTCGACGGGCAGCTCACTTTCGTGGAGGGCGAGGAGAT
>DASZJC010000396.1:0-3162 GCA_035948495.1 Xanthobacteraceae bacterium
CCGGAACGCCGCGCAGAAACGTGCGTTCCTCAGACAGGATGAAGCGCTCTTCTTCGGCGAAGCGGAAATTCGCCATGCCGGCGTCGTCGGCGCGCAGCCGCGCCCGGTACGCCTCGTACGCCGCGAGGCTCTCGAACGAGATCAGCGCCAGCGCGATGTTGTTCGTGCCCTCATGCGGCATGAAATAGCCGATGAGGTCGCCGCCGCAGCGCGGGATGATCGTCGCCCAGCGGCGCGCGTATTCCTCGAAGGCATCCCGCTTGAACGGATCGAGCACGTAGCGGATGCAGCAAGTGATCGCCACGGCGGCCTCCTTTTGTCGTCGGAGGCACGCTCGCACGTCGCCGGCGCGGCACGTTTCGGTCGGTGCCGAAACGTCACGGAGCCGCCGCGCCGTCAGCGGCCTTCGCGCAGCCAGGTCGCCGCCAGGCTGCCGACGAGGAGCAGCAATCCGAGCACGCCGGCGAACACCGGCAGCACGCCGATGCCGCGCACCACGCTCGCGTCGCGCATCTTCACGCCGATCCAGTCGTCGCCGTGGAACGTGTCGCTCGAGTGCACGGCAAGCACGCGCGGCACGTTCAGGCCCGCGGGGCCTTCGAGGCGCCGCGCGTCGCCGCCGGTCGCGGTCGCGAGCGGCGCGAGCACGTCGGGGGTCGAGGTCACCTCGGCGAACTCGCGCGGATTGGCGGGACCGACGTTGACGAGCGCGTCGAGCTTGCCGTCGTTGGCGTGCCACAGGCCCAGCTCGTTCGCCGCGACGCTCCCGCGCCACACCCCGGGCTCGGCGACGTTGAGGGTGACCGTCGAAGTCTTGCCGGAGGGCGAGGTGAGGGTCACCGGGCTCACGCCGTCCGCCATGGTCTGGCGCTGGACCACGAGGTCGCGGCCGTGGGCGGAGAGCCGCAGCGCTTCCTCCTCGAGATCCGGCTGCTTCATCAGCCAGTGCGACAAGCGGCGCAACAGATCTAGGTGCGGGCCGCCGCCCTCGTAGCCGCGCGCCCACAGCCAGATGTGGTCGGAGAGCAGCAGCGCGACGCGCCCTTCGCCCTCGCGCGACAGGATCAGCAGCGGCTTGTCGTCGGGGCCCTGCATCACCGCGGTGCCGGTGGCGTTCTTGGTGTCGACCAGCCGGAACCATCGGCTCCAATGGGGCGGGTCGCCGTCGGCGCCGGCGAGCCCGCGGGTCACCGGGTGGCGCTTGCCGAGGTCGCTGAGCCGCGCGTGGAACGGACGCTCGGTCAACTGCCCGCTCGGCTCGGCCGGCAGGATGACGTCGAGGGGCGTGCGCCACAGGCTGGTCGGGCTCGCATAATCCGGCCCGGTCGCGACCAGCACCGCGCCGCCCTCGCGCACGTAGCGGGCGATGTTGTCGAAATAGATGATCGGCAGCACGCCCTGGCGCGCGTAGCGGTCGAAGATGATGAGCTGGAACTCGTTGATCTTCTGCTGGAACAGCTCGCGCGTCGGGAAGGCGATCAGCGACAGCTCGTTGATCGGCGTGCCGTCCTGCTTTTCCGGCGGGCGCAGGATGGTGAAATGGACGAGATCGACGCTGGCGTCGGACTTGAGCAGATTGCGCCAGGTGCGCTCTCCCGCGTGCGGCTCGCCGGAGACGAGAAGGACCCGCAGCTTGTCGCGCACGCCGTCGATGGAAACGACGGCGCGGTTGTTGATGGTGGTGAGCTCGCCGTCGAGGGGCGACGCCTCGATCTCGACGATGTTCGGCCCGGCGTGCGGGATCGGCACCTCGACGCGCTCGGTGCCGCCGGACGTCACGGTGCGGCTTTCC
This sequence comes from Xanthobacteraceae bacterium, assembly GCA_035948495.1. GTDB lineage: Bacteria > Pseudomonadota > Alphaproteobacteria > Rhizobiales > Xanthobacteraceae > AP-16. The sequence goes on from DASZJC010000396.1 coordinate 1,793, forward strand.
AGCGTCTCGCCGTCGCGCCGGACAGTGACCTGGGCCGGGCCCGGACGCACGCCGCTGTCCTCGATGCGGAAGACGATCGTCTGCGTCTGGCCGACGATGCCGAAGCGCGGCGCCGAGACCAGCGCGACGCGGCGGTCGCGCTCGTCGGCGTGGCCGGTGATCAGCGCATGCACCGGCGCCGCGAAGCCGAGCGCGGCGGCTTCCGCCGGGACGTCGTGGACGCGGCCGTCGGTGACGAGAATGGCGCCGGCGACGCGATCGGGCGGCACGTCGGCCAGCGCCGCGCCGAGTGCGGCGAACAGGCGCGTGCCGTCGGTCTCGCCGTCGGCCTGGCCGGCCTCGACCACGCGCACTTCGAGATTGGCGATGTGCGAGAGCCGCTGGGTCAACGCGGCGCGCGCGGCCTCGGTCTGCGCCAGGCGATCGCCGAAGCCCTGGCTCGGGCTCTTGTCGATGACGACCACGGCGACCGAGGGCAGCGCCTCGCGGTCCTCGCGGGTGAACGAGGGGTTGGCGAGCGCCAGCGCCACGAACGCGAGGGCGACTGCGCGCACGAGCGCGCCGCGGCTGCGCGCAACGACCAGCAGCGCGGCGAGCAGCGCGGCGAGCGCAATTGCCGCCCACAGCACTTCCGGCGGGACGAGGGGCGCGAATGCGATACCGAAACCCAAAGGACTGTCCTGTCGTGCTACTGACCGAGCCGCTCGAGCAAGGCCGGGATGTGCACCTGATCGGCCTTGTAGTTGCCGGTCAGCGTGTACATCACGATGTTCACGCCCGCCCGGAACGCAAACTCGCGCTGGCGCGGATCGCCCGGCACGACCGGCAGCATCGGCTGGCTGTCCGGGCGCAGCGCCCAGGCACCGGCGAGGTCGTTCGACGTGATGATGATCGAGGAAACGCCGTCGCCGCCGCGCGCCGGACGGCTCGGCTCGTCCTCGCCCTCGGCCGGCATCGCTTCGACCCACAATTGGCCGGAGCTGTAACGGCCGGGGAAATCGCGCAGCAGGAAAAAGGTCTTGGTCAGCACGTGATCGCGCGGCACCGGTTCGAGCTCGGGAATGTCGAGCGAAGAGAGGATCGAGCGCAGCTCCGCCATGCCGGGCGACCGCGCGTCGCCGCCCGGCCCCGGCAGCGCCATCAGGGCGTCGCGGGTGTCGAACAGCACGGTGCCGCCCTGCTTCATGTAGGCGTCGATGCGCGCCAGCGCCTCGGCCGAGGGCCGGGGCGCGCCCGGCACGATCGGCCAGTAGATGAGCGGGAAGAACGCCAGTTCGTCGCGGCCGATGTCGAGACCGATCGGCTCGCCGGCCTCGAGCGCGGTGCGCTGGGCCAGGAACAAGGTGAGGCCCTGCAGTCCGGCCTTGCTG
>DASZJC010000397.1:0-2064 GCA_035948495.1 Xanthobacteraceae bacterium
GCGCATGGGCCATGGCAATCTCCCTCGGCAAAATCTCCCTGGCGCTCCGCCCGCCCGCGGGCGAAGCCTCATGTCATCAGGGATGACAGGAAAGTGGCTGGAATATAGGCAGCCGGGGCCGTCCTGTCCAATGCCGCATGCCGTCGCGCGTCGCGCTCGGTCATGCTTGACAGTGCGGTGACCCCGGCCCATGTCGGACGGGACCGCGCCGATTCCGGTGCCCCATGACCGCCCACGCCGTCGTCCTCCCGCTCGCGCCGAAGCCCAAGCTGCGCGTCCTGTTGTGCGCGCCGCGCAGCTTTTGCGCCGGCGTCGTGCGCGCCATCGAGACGGTCGAGCGGGCGCTCGACATGTACGGACCGCCGGTCTACGTGCGCCACGAAATCGTCCACAACCGGTACGTGGTGGACACCCTGCGCGCCAAGGGCGCGGTGTTCGTCGAGGACCTCGCCGAAATCCCTGATACGGCCGCGCCGGTGGTGTTCTCTGCCCACGGCGTCCCGAAATCGGTGCCGGACGAGGCACAGCGCCGCCGGCTGTTCGCGCTCGACGCCACTTGCCCGCTGGTCACCAAGGTTCACCGCGAGGCGGAAATTCACCACCGCCGCGGGCTCGAGATTGCGCTGATCGGCCATGCCGGACACCCGGAAGTGGTCGGGACCATCGGCCAATTGCCGGCCGGCGCCGTGACCCTGATCGAAAGGCTCGCCGACGCCGCCGCCTTCGCGCCGCGCGATCCGGCCCGCCTCGGCTACATCACCCAGACGACGCTCTCGGTCGACGATACCGCCGAGATCGTCGCGCTGCTCAAGCGGCGCTTCCCGTCGATCGTCGGGCCGCACAGGGAAGACATCTGCTACGCCACCACCAACCGGCAGGAGGCGGTCAAGCGCGTGGCCGCCGGCGTCGATGCCCTGATCGTGGTCGGATCGCCCAACTCGTCGAACTCCCAGCGCCTCAAGGAGGTGGCCGAACGGGCCGGCTGCCCCTACGCGGCGCTGGTGCAATGCGCCGCCGAGGTGGATTGGCGGCGGCTCGATGCCGCGCGCAGCGTCGGCATCACCGCCGGCGCGTCGGCGCCCGAGGTGCTGGTCGAAGAAATCATCGACGCGCTCGAGGAGCGCTACGAGGTGAGCGTCGATACGGTGGCGGCCGCCGACGAGGACGTCTTCTTTCCGCTGCCGCGCCCGCTGCGGGACCGTCAGCCGGCGGCGTAGGGGGAGCAAGGGGCGGAATGGCGGTCTACACCGACGTCGCGGCGGAGGACCTTGCCGCGTTCCTGGCGGATTATGACGTCGGCGAACTCTTGTCCTACAAAGGCATCGCCGAGGGGGTTGAGAACTCGAATTTTCTCGTCCACGCCAGCCGCGGCTATTACATCCTCACGCTCTACGAAAGGCGGGTGGCGCCGCACGATCTGCCGTTCTTTCTCGGGTTGATGGAGCATCTCGCCGGCCGCGGCATCACCTGCCCGCAACCGGTCAAGAACCGGCACGGCAAGGTGCTCGGCAGCCTCGCGGGCCGGCCCGCCGCCGTCGTCACCTTCCTCGACGGCATGTGGATCCGGCGGCCGAGCGCCGGCCACTGCGCCGCGGTGGGCGAAGCGCTGGCGCAGCTCCATCTCGCCGGCGCGGATTTCGTGCTCAAGCGCGCCAATGCGCTGTCGGTCAACGGCTGGCGCCCGCTGTTCCGGGCGGCGGCGGGACGCGCCGACCGGCTGCAGCCCGGGCTCGAGCAGGCCATCGCCGCCGAGCTCGACAACCTCGAACGGGAATGGCCGCGCGACCTGCCGCAGGGCGTGATTCACGCCGACCTGTTTCCCGACAACGTGTTCTTCCTCGGCAATCGCCTGTCCGGCGTGATCGACTTCTATTTCGCCTGCACCGATACGCTCGCCTACGACGTTGCCATTTGCCTCAACGCCTGGTGCTTCGAGCTCGACCATTCCTACAACGTCACCAAGGGGCGCGCGTTGCTCCAGGCCTATGCACGCTCGCGTCCGCTCTCGCCGGCCGAACGCGGGCGGTTGCCGCTGCTCGCCCGCGGCGCCGCGCTGCGCTTCCT
>DASZJC010000398.1:0-13848 GCA_035948495.1 Xanthobacteraceae bacterium
TTCATGATCTTGTGGAGAGCCCGCTTGACCTTCGGCTGATCGGCTTTGCGGACCTTGTCGAGGACATTCCTGATCTTGTGCGCCCAGCAGCGTTGCACCGGGATGGCGTGGAAGACGCTCGGCAGGGCAGCGAGCAGGCCAGAGCCGCCATCGACGCAGATCATGTCGAGCCCCTCGCCGGTGAGCCCACGGCGGTAGAGATCGGCAAGGAATTGCTCCCATTCGGCGGCGCTTTCGCTCGCCGCTAGGCGGAAGTCGATGATCTCCTTCTTGCCGTCGTGGCGCAGACCCAAAGCCACGAGAACCGGCCGGCGCAGCGCGCCAGCGCCGGTCTTGCGGGCGAGCACGACGCCGTCGAGCATCAGAGCCTTGTAACGGTTCTGCAGGGGCCGACGGTGGAAGGCGGCAACCGCGGCATCCAGTGTCTTGGCGACTTGGCTCACCGTTGCGGCGCTCACCGAGCGCCCGAGCAGGGGAAGCAGGGCCTCCCCCACCTTGCGCGTCGAGAGCCCGAGCACGAAGCCGGCAAGGATGACCCGGTCGATCTCGCGCGTGCGCCGCGCATAGGCGCGGATGACCTCAACCGGGCTGTAGCGCCGGGTCCGCGGAACGTTGAGTTCAATGTCGCCGAGTTCGGTCAGAAGATGCCGTCGGTAATAGCCATTGCGGCGATCGGCGGCGTCATCGGCCTTGAGCTGATCGAGATGGCGGTCGACCGCGGCCGCCATCTGGTCTTCGATGATCTCCTCCAAAGCTTGCCGGCCGAGCGGGCGGTAACCCTCGCCCCAATCCAAGCCGTCCGCCTGCATCGCCTTCACGATCTCAAAGGCCATCGGTAAGCTCGTAATCGTCGCAGCTCGCTGTGACATGGGGGGTGCTCCGTTGTGTGCTTGGCAGCCACAGTTGGAGTACCCCCTTCCTCGCCTGACACAGAACCCCTTACGTCACCCCGAAAGTCGCCAGCTTGTGACAGAATATTTTATCAGTTATAATGAATATCTCAAAAGTTGGAGAGCAAGAGATGGCAAAGCGTCCCACATCTGATCTAAGTGGTGAGACTGAACGGGCGCGAGAAAAGCTAGAATTGCGAGCTGAAGAGCTTGAAGTTCGTGTCAAGGAGTTAGACGTTCAAGCGAAGGAGTTTGACGCGAAGTATCGATCAAGCCTTTGGCGAACATGGATGGTCAATCCAGTGATAATCTCCGCTTTGATTGCAGGCTGGGCCGGCTTCACGGCGGCAGGCATTACGTGGCTTTCTGGACAGATATCAGCGAGCACACAAAGAGACCTTGAAAATCGCAAGTTTGAAGCCGATCTCATACTGAACGCATTGAAGTCGGACAGCGCAGCACAAGCAGCGCTAAATATACGGGTTTTGGTTGACCTTGGATTAATTCGTAATGAGGAACTGTTAAGGAGGGCCAAGAATGATCATCCAGCTTAGCCCGCACAAGATAAAGTACCTGATATAAAAAGCGATAAGACGAATTGACAATCAACGCTGTCGTTCCAGTACCTCCTCTTTGAATCCAATCTGCGCGACCGCGCGTGCCGCGATACCTGTGCGAGCTTCGGGTTGCGGAACCCGGGGTCCACTTTCGGAACGATCGGATCGCGGCGTTGCGCGCACGGTCTTCGCTGACGACGAGGGCATAGTCGTTGGCGCGCCAGGCCGGCGCCGCGAGCGGACAGACCAGGCGGCGCGCCGCGATGTCGGCCTCGATGAACGCACGACCCCCGCTTCCCGCTTGTCCGCTGCCCAAAATTGGTGCAGCATCGAAAAAAATCCCGGGCATTCCGGGACGACGTTCAAGAAAATTCGGCTGACCGGTCGGGAACGCGGCTGCGCGCCGCGCCACATCATCCGGGGACGTGCATTCCCCGGGAAAAAACACTGCTCCCGAGCGCTGCGTCGGCCGCACCGCGGAGGCGCGCCATGCTGCACCATCTTGACCAACAGAAGTCCCTGACGGCGAACCAATGGAAGATTTTCGCCGCCGCCACCATCGGCGACATGCTGGATTTTTTCGATTTCTATCTGATCGGCTTCATTCTCGCGTTCGTGGTCAAGGGCTGGAACCTCACCTACGGACAATCGGGGGCGATCCTGCTGGCTTCCGGCATCGCCGCGCCCTTCGGTTCGCTGTTCTGGGGCTGGATGGCCGACAAGATCGGCCGGCGCAAGGTGATGATCCTCACCGTGCTCAACTTTTCGGTTCCCACCGGCCTGATGGCGCTCACCCCCGAGCACGGCTGGCTGTTCCTCTCGGTGTGCCGTTTCTTCGTCGGGCTGGGGGTGACGGGCCTCTACACCGTCGACGTCGCGATCGTGCAGGAATTCGTGCCGGCGGCGAAACGCGGCCGCATCACCGGGCTGACCACCGCGCTCCTTCCCGCGGGCACGCTGCTCGGCGCGCTCACGGGGGCCTACCTCGAGCACTACGTCGGCTGGCGCGGCCTGTTCGTGGTGGGGCTGCTGCCTGCCGCCTTGACTTTGCTGATCCGCGCCTGGGTGCCGGAATCGCCGCATTGGCTGATCGGCAAGGGCCGGCTCGACGAGGCGCGCAAGTCCCTCGCCTGGGCGCTGCAGGTCGACCCCAAGGAGATCGAGCTGCCGGCCGTCGCCCCGCCGGTCGAGCACGTGCCGTGGCGCGAGCTGTTCAAATACCCGCGCAGCCTCGCGGTGTCCTGCCTCACCGGGCTCACCCAGACTCCCGCCGTCGCGATCGGCTTGTGGATCACGACCCTGCTCGTGCTGGTGCTCAAGATCACCCCGACCGAAGCCTCGTTCCTGGTGATCTGGATGGGCGTCGCCGGCATCGCGGGCCGCTTCTTCTGCGCCTGGATATCGGACGCCATGGGCCGGCGCCCGTCGGTCGTCCTGGTCTGCGGCATCGCCACGGTGGCGACGTCGCTCACCGGCTATTTGGCCGACGCCCACATCGGCACGGTCTCGGTGTTCTACCTCCTGATCCTCATCGGCTACTTCTTCGGCAGCGGCAACTACGCGATCGTCGGCCCGTACATGGCCGAGGTGTGGCCCTCGAAGCTGCGCGCGAGCGGCATGGGCGTCGGCTACGGGGTCGGCAATCTCGGCAAGTTCATCGGTCCGGCCGGGCTCGCGGTGATCGCCGGCTCGTCCAACTACATGAGCCCGCAGGCGACGCTGGATGCGCTGATCCCGGCGATGAACTACTTCGCGTTCTGGTACGCGCTCGGGGCGGCGGCGATCTGGTTCATCGGCTTCGAGACGCGCGGGCGCACCATCGACGAAATCGACAGCGCGCTCACCGCCTCGGCGCGGGTGGCCAAAGCCCGCGCCGCGTAGCCGCGCCGCTCGCAGTCATGCCCGGCCCCGGATCAAGTCCGGGGCAGGCTCTTGTGCCGGGCATCCACGTCTGCTGATCTCAGCAAAGAAAGACGTGGATGGCCGGGACAAGCCCGGCCATGACAGCCGAGTCAGGAGAAGCGATCATGCGTTCGACCGTGATCGGCGGCGCGATGCTGCCGCACGCGCCCCAGTTCTTCACCCTGCCGGACACGGAGGACAAGGCGGTGGTCGCGCGGGTGCGCGAGGTCGCCGCCGACGTCGGCCGCCGCCTGCGCGCGCTCGACCCCGACTTGTGGATCATCTTCTCCAACGACCATGCCGAGCAGTTCTTTCACACCACGGCCCCGCCTTTCACCGTCCACGTGGGCGGCGAAGCAAGCGGCGAATTCGCCGGCCGCAAATTCCACTGGCAGATTCCGAGCGCGATCGCCTTCGAGCTGGTGCGCCAGCTCTACCGGCAGAATTTCGACCCCGCCTTCACCTCGACGGCGAAGATCGATTACGCCATCGGCATCCCGCTCACGCACCTCGGCCATGCCGGCCCGGTGCTGCCGATCTACGTCAACGCCTACCTGCCGCCGCAGCCGACCATGGAGCGCTGCTATGCCTTCGGCCAGGCGATCGCGCGCACGGTCACCGCGCTCGGGCTCAAGACCGTGATCCTGGCGAGCGGCGGCATGTCGCATTTTCCCGGCACCGACCGCTATTCCGATCCGGAACTCGCCTGGGACAAGCGCGCGCTGGAGAAGCTCGCGCAGGGCAATCTCAAATCGCTGATCGGCTACGACGAAGCGGAGCTCGACGACACCGGCAACATCGAGCTGCGCTGCTGGGCCTGCGCCGCCGGCGCGCTGGGCGAGCGCAAGCCCGACGTGGTCTCGCTCGACCCGAGCTGGCATCATAATTACGCGTCGCTCGCCTGGACCGGCGGCACGGCGCAAGCGCAGCACGCGGCGCACTATCCCGCGATCAAGCCGGAACTCGTCGAGCTGACCTCGGCGCTGCACGGCCTCGCCCATGACGCCGAGCTGCGCGCGCAATATCTGGCCGACGCCGCGGCGTTCGCCGACCGCTTCCGGCTGCCGCCCGACCAGCGCGAGGCGCTGATCAAGCTCGACCTGCCGGCGATGGTGAAGATGGGCGCGCACCCGCTGGCGCCGTTCCTGGCGCAGCTGCAGATCCAGCGGCAGCGGTAATCCCTCCCCTGAAAGTCGTAGCCCGCATGGAGCGAAGCGGAATGCGGGACACCCCCCGGATTTCGCCCCGCTGCGCGAGGCTTCATCCGGGCTACTATGACGCGCGGTTGAGAAAGATCGGCAGTCCGCGCTTGTGGGCGTAGATCGGGCGGAAGCGCTCGGTGTTGTAGGTCGAGGCGACGTCGAGCGTGCGCGGCCCGAGCTTGGGATCGGGGATGGGCACGAGGTCGTAGCGGCCCTCGACCAGGGCCGACATCAGGCCGGTCTTGCCTTCGAGGACGGCGTCGTACGCCATGTTGCCGAAGGTCAAGGCCACGAGCTTGTCGATGAAGTCGGGATCGCCCGAGCGCAGATCGTAGGTGAGGTCGGAGACGATCGTCTCCTCGTCCGCGCGGCGCTTGATCTCGTCCGCCAGCGCCTCGGCGACGTTGGCCTTCTTGCGATGGCCATAGGCGTCGGCTTCGCCATATTGGCGCAGCTCGTAGCCTTCCCATTGGGCGCCCTCGCTGAGCACGACGAGGGCATAGTTGCTGGGGTTGCCGCGCTTGTCCTCGACCAGCAGTCGGATGAGCTTGTCGAGATTGACCTTGTATTCCGGGATCACGCAGCGGATCGAGCTGGCGTAGGAGGTGTAAAGCGCCGTGAATCCGGCGTCGCGCCCGAACACGCGGAAAATGCCGATGCGCTCGTGCGAGCCGACGGTGGTGCGCTGGCGCTGGATGGCGTCGCTGGCGCGGGTGATCGCCGTCGAGAAGCCGATGCAGTACTCGGTGTTGCGCACGTCGTTGTCCATCGTCTTGGGGATGGCGATGATCTTGACGCCGAGCGCGTCGAGCTTGGCGGCGTAGCCGAGCGTGTCGTCTCCGCCGATGGCGATGAGGTGGTCGATGCCGAGCCGCGAAAGGTTTGCCAGCACCTGCTTGGACAAATCCCAGGTGTTGGCGATCGCGCCGCCCTTGCCGTTTTGCGACGCGGGAAAATCCTTGCCCGCGAGGTGAGCGGGCAGCTTTTGCATTTTCGCCGGGTTGGTGCGGCTCGAATGCAGCACGGTGCCGCCGCGCCGGTCGATGGTGCGGGTGTTCGCGCGGTCGAGCGGGATGACGTAGTGCGCCCTGCTGTCGGGGTCGTCGAGGTTCACGTGGGTGAGCCCCTCCCAGCCGCGGCGGAATCCGACGACCTCGAAGTCGTCCTCGCTGCTGCGGTAGGTGACGCTCTTGATCACCGCGTTGAGGCCGGCCACGTCGCCGCCGCCGGTGAGAATGCCGATGCGCTTTTTGCTCATTGACCACCCTCAGGGCCACGCGGATGCCGGGAACGAGCCGAACTATGATAACGCAGGGCCCGGGCCTTAGGTTCCTCGACGGTGCCCACGGTTTCTAGCCGCATGGAGCGAAGCGGACTGCGGGACGGCAGGCCCCGGATTTCGGCCCGCCGGGCTTCATCCGGGCTACAAGGTCGGATTACTCTCGCCCGTCGCGAACGCAAGGGGGACGCATGTCGCTATCGGTGAAGCAGAGCGGCGCAGCGCTGGGGGCCGAGATCGACTTTGACCTGTCGCGCGACATGGACGAGCGGCAGTTCAAGGAGATCGAGGGGGCGTTCCACGACAACATCGTGGTCGTGTTCCGCGGCCAGACCCTGTCGAACGAGCGCCAGATCGCGTTCAGCCGCCGGTTCGGCGAACTCGAGATCCACATCGTCAGGAAGTACCTGCTGCCCGACCACCCCGAGATCCTGCGCATCTCCAACATTCGCGACGACAGCGGCGAATTGATCGGCCTCGCGGACGCCGGCCTGACCTGGCACACCGATACGTCCTATTTGCAGCGGCCGAGCCGGTGCTCGCTGCTGCACGCGAAGGAAGTGCCGTGCCGGGACGGACAGGTGCTCGGCGACACGATCTTCACCAACGCGATCGCGGCCTACGAGGCGCTGCCGGAAAGCATGAAGCGGCGGCTCAAGGGACTGAAGGCGATCCACCGCTATTCCGAGCGCAAGCGCATCGAGAACAGCCCGCGCCCGCAGCTGACCAAGGCGCAGCTCGAGGCCACGCCCGATGTCGCCCACCCGATCGTGCGCACCCATCCGGCGACCGGCCGCAAGGCCCTCTACGTCACCGAGGGCGAATGCATCGGCATCGAAGGCATGCCCGCGGAGGACGGGCGCGCGCTGATCGCCGCGCTGCATGTCCACTGCATCCGGCCGGAGTTCCAATATCGCCACAAATGGCAGGTCGGCGATCTGTTGATGTGGGACAATGCCACCTCGATGCATCTCGCGATCTGCGACTATCGCCTGCCCGAACGCCGGCTCATGTACCGCACCACCGTGATCGGCGGCGTGCCGTCCTGAGCATCGCATGACCAAACTGCATCTCGATCCCGCCACGACGTTGCCGGCCGACGGCGCCGCCGGCACGCTGGTCGGACGTACCTGGCTTCCCGACGCGGACGGCCCCGCGGTCGTCGCCGTGCGGGCCGACGGCCTCTACGACGTGTCGCGCGCGTTCCCGACCCTGCGCGACCTCGCCGAGGCGCGCGATCCGGCGGCCGCGGTCGCGGCGGTCGCGGGCGAGCGCATCGGCGCGCTCGCCGACGTGCTCGCCAACACGCCGGAAGACGGGCGCGATCCCGGCAAGCCGTGGCTGCTCGCGCCGGTCGACCTGCAGGCGATCAAGGCGGCGGGCGTCACCTTCGCGCAGTCGCTACTCGAGCGCGTCATCGAGGAGCAGGCGCGCGGCGCCCCCGAGAAGGCGGCGGCGGTGCGCGCCGAGGTCGAAGGCGCGCTCGGCGGCGCGATCGCCGGCCTGGTGCCCGGCTCGCCCCAGGCGGCCGAGCTCAAGCGGCTGCTGCAGGGCAAGGGTCTGTGGTCGCAATATCTCGAAGTCGGCATCGGGCCGGACGCGGAAATCTTCACCAAGGCGCCGCCGATGGCGGCGGTCGGCACCGGCGCGTCGATCGGCATCCTCGAACAATCGACCTGGAACAACCCGGAGCCCGAGGTCGTGCTGGTGGTGAACGCGGGCGGCGCCATCGTCGGCGCCGCGCTCGGCAACGACGTCAACCTGCGCGATCTCGAAGGCCGCTCGGCGTTGCTGCTCGGCAAGTCGAAGGACAACAACGCCTCGACGGCGATCGGCCCGTTCGTGCGCCTGTTCGACCGCGGCTTCGCGCTCGACGACGTGCGGCGCGGCGAGGTGCGGCTCACGGTCGAGGGCGGCGACGGCTTCCGGCTCGACGCCACGAGCGCCATGGCGCGGATCAGCCGCGATCCCGCCGACCTCGTCGCGCAGATGATCGGGCCGCACCATCAGTATCCCGACGGCGCGGTGCTCTTCCTCGGCACCATGTTCGCGCCGGTGAAGGACCGCGACGCGCCCGGCCAGGGCTTCACCCATCACGCCGGCGACGTGGTGACGATCGCGTCGGACAAGCTCGGGGCGCTGGTCAACGTGGTGACCACCTGCGACCGGGCGCCGCCGTGGCGTTTCGGCACCGCGGCGCTGATGCGCAACCTGGCGAAGCGGGGACTGCTGTAGGGTGGGCAAAGCGGCGCATCTTCGCGCCGCGTGCCCACGCGGATAACAATGTGAACAAGTCTCACCAAGCACGCGTGGGCACGGCCGCTACGCGGCCTTTGCCCACCCTACGAAGCTCCTCGCAATGACGAAGGGCGGCCCCGTTTTTGTCACAATCGAAATTTGCAGCCCTATGGAGGTCACAAATTTGATGCATGGTGCGCCGAGGTAACAATGTAGACGCGGCGCCGCGTTACCATTGCGCCGCGGGAGGAAGGGGCCGTGCGGGACAATTCGCGCAAACGCAGCGGCGCGGGGCCGCACGTCGTCGTCATCGGCAATCACAAGGGCGGCTGCGGCAAATCGACGGTCGCCATGCACCTCGTCGTGTCGCTGCTCAAGGAGAAGCGGCGCGTCGCCTCGTTCGATCTCGACCTGACCCAGCAGACGCTCACGCGCTACATCGAGAACCGCACCGAGTGGGCGCGGCTGCATCGGGTGCCGCTCGAGTCGCCCGACCATTATCCGCTCGCCGAGGCGAGCGTCACCGCACCGCACCCGGACGCGACCGACGCGACCGTGTTCACCTCCACGCTGGCGGCGCTGCCGCCGGGCTACGACTTCGTCGTCATCGACACGCCGAGCGGCGACAACCACCTGAGCCTCCTGGCGCACGCCCTCGCCGACACGCTGGTCACGCCGATCAACGACAGCTTCGTCGATCTCGACGTGATCGGCACCATGGCGCCGTCGAGCGACTTCAAGCCGCGCCGCTCGCGCTATGCCGAGATGGTCGCCGCCGCGAGCGAACGGCGCAGCCTGGTGTCGAGCCGGCCGACCGACTGGGTCGTGGTGCGCAACCGCCTGGCGCGGCTGATGTCGCGCAACCAGCGCCAGGTCGCCGAAATGCTCGAGCTGATGGCGCCGGAACTCGGCTTCCGCACGGCGCGCGGCCTCTCCGACCGCGTCATTTTCCGCGAGTTCTTCCCGGTCGGGCTCACCGCGTTCGATCCGCTCGACGAGGCGCGGCTCGGGCTCAAGGCCAACCTGGCGCACGTGATGGCGCGCGCCGAGGTGCGCGACCTGATGCGGGACATCGGCCTGCTGCCGTCGGGCGAGAAGCTCGACTTCGAGAGCCGCGTCAACCTGATCGTGAGCGAGCTGCGGCTACCGCCCGTCACCCTTCTGGACAAGCCCGCCCAGGAAAAATCCCCCGCGACCACGTAAACGCCGTCCCGGCGGGCCGGCGCCGTCTTTGCGCCATCGGCGGAACTTGGTAGCGTGCCGGCCGACGAGAGGACGGCATGACGGAAGGGAACGTCGAACCCGGCGCGCCGCGCGCGCCGCGGCTGGTGGAGGCGGTGCGCCAGGCGCGCATCGACATGGCCGAGCGCACCGGCGTCGTCGTCGACCTGCACGACGCCGAGGTCGCGCGCCTGGAAATTCTCAACGAAGCGCTCGAGCCGCTGTTCGCCGACATCCCGGCGGAGATCGAGCTGTTCGAGCGCGGCATCACGCGCGGCGACCCGCCGCGCCTGTGGATCGACATGATCGCCCACGTGGTCATGGGGCGCGACAAGCGCATCTACCGCTTCGTCCAGGACACCCGCTACGGCCGCCGCGTGCTCGGCGAATCCACCGACGTGGAGGAGGTCGCCGAGTTGGTGACCAAATACGTCGCCCGGCGCCTGATCGAACGCGAGCGGGTGCTCGCCGGCGACACCGAGCTTGTCGCGCGCGACGTGCTGATCGACCAGGTCTCGCGCCGGCGGCGCCGCCGCCGCATGGCGGGCGTGCTGGTGCTCGGCCTGCTGCTCGGCGCGCTCGCCGGCGCCGCCGGCCTGTTCGCGCTGGCGTGGTGGTCAGTGCCGTAGAGCATGATCCCGAAAAAGCCTGCCCCGGACGTGATCCGGGGTGGGTACCGGTTTTCGGAAAAGATCATGCTCAAACTATAGCGACAGCATGCGCCGGCCGGTCTCCGTGAGCGCGCCGTCGCCGACCCCGCGCGTCACCGCCTCGCAGCGCCAGCCGTCAGCGTCGCGCTCGATCGCATAGAGATTATACGCCGCCGCGTCGCCGTGCGGATCGGCGGCCGCCGACGCGGACGGGACGCCGACGGCGGGAACGCGGCCGCGCGGCCCGTCGAGCCAGGTCAGCAAATGCACATGGGCATGACCGTGCAGCACCAGTTCCGCCCCGTGCCGGGCGATGACGCGGCGCAACGGCGCGGCGTCGACCAGGCGCTTGAAGTGCTGGGCCAGGCGCGACACGGGCGGATGATGGATCAGCACGATGCGGAACAGGCCTTCGCGGCCGAGCGCATCGAGGGCATCGTCAAGCCGCATCAGCTGGTCGGCGCCGAGCCGGCCGGTCGCCATCAGCGGCCCGGTCGGCACCGCGGTCGAGAGGCCGACGAGCGCGGCGGGTCCGCGCCGGCGCACGAAGGGGAAATGCGCCGGGGCGCCGGGCGCGGTGATCGGCCCGGCGGCGTCGCCGCGCATGTAGTCGCCCCAGTAGCGCAGCGGATGCGCCGCCGCGGCGCGCACGTAGGCGTCGTGGTTGCCGGGCACGACAGTGACGCGCTCGGGCGGGCCGAGCCGCGCCAGCCACTGATGCGCGGCGGCGAACTCGGCGGCGAGCGCGAGGTTGACGAGGTCGCCGGTCACCGCGATGTGGTCGACGGTCCGCGCCGCGAGGTCGCGCTCCACCAGCGCGAGCACTTCCGGGCGGTGGATGGCGTGGCGCCCGCGGTACCAGTTGATGAAGCCGAGCCCGCGCTTGCTCGCCAATTCGCGCACGCGCGGCGTCGGAATGGGTGCGAGGTGCGGATCCGACAGATGCGCGAGCACAAACATCGGCCGATCGACTCTACGAGCTGCCGATGAGAATGCCCGCGATGAACACCAGCGCGCCGCCGACCATGACCTGGAATGCGGCGGACAGGAACGGCGTATCCATGTAGCGCCAGCGGATCCACGAAATGACGGAGAGCTCGACGACGACGACGATGAGCGAAATGGTGGTGGCGATCCAGAAGTCCGGGATCATGTAGGGCAGCGTATGCCCCAGTCCGCCGACCGCCGTCATGACGCCGCACACGCCGCCGCGCAGCACCGGCGCGCCGCGCCCGGTGAGCGAGCCGTCGTCCGACAAGGCTTCGGCAAATCCCATGGAGATGCCGGCGCCGACCGAGGCCGCCATGCCGACCAGGAACGCGTCCCACGGGCGGTGGGTGGCGAACGCCGCGGCGAACAGCGGCGCCAGCGTCGACACCGACCCGTCCATCAAGCCGGCGAGCCCGGGCTGCACGTATTGCAGCACGAACATGCGCCGCGCGGTCTCATCTTCCTTGGCGCGCGCGTCCTTGGTGAGGATGCGCTCGCCCAGGCGTTCGGCCAGATCCTCGTGCTTGTCCTCGGCGTCGGCGAGGCGGTCGAGCAGATCGCGCACGGAAGCGTCGCGCGCCGTGGCCGCCGCCTTGCGGTAGAAGCGCGCGGTCTCGTACTCCATCTCGGCGGCGTACTTGCGCGTCTCGTCGATGCCGAGCGGGCGCACCAGCCATAGCGGCTTGTGGCGCACGAACCCGCTCACGTCCTGGCGGCGGATCAGGGGCAGGTACTCGCCGAACTTGCCGCGGTAGAGGTCGAACAGCATGCTGCGATGGTGCACCTCCTCCTCCGCCATCTCCTCGAACACCTTGGCGGAAGCCGGATATTGCGCGCGCAGCCCTTCGGCAAAGCCGCGATAAATGCGACTGTCCTCTTCCTCGTTGGTGATGGCGAGGGCAAGGATTTCCTGCTCGGTCAGGTCGCGGAAGCGCTTCACGGACGCCCCATGTTTTGAATAATTCTAATCTAGGCTTACAGGCTGGAACGGCCGATTGGCAAGGGGGAGACCGACGGGATGGGCGCGGGCGTGGAGAAACCGATCGATCGGCTGGTGCGGGCGGCGGAGCCGGCGTTGCGGCGGCTGCTGCATCTGCACTGGCGCTTCAGCCGCGGCCTGACCCTGGGCGTGCGGGCGGTGGTCATCGACGCCGCCGGCAAGGTCTTCCTGGTCCGCCACAGCTATGTGTCCGGCTGGCACCTGCCGGGCGGCGGGGTGGAGGCGGGCGAGACGCTGGTGCAGGCGCTCGTGCGCGAGCTGGCCGAGGAGGGCGACATCGAGGTGGTGGGAACGCCGCCGCTGCACGGCGTGTTCTTCAACCCGGTCGATTCCCCGCGCGACCACGTCGCGGTGTTCGTGGTGCGCGTGTTCCGCCAGGACCCGGTGGCGCGGGCGAACCGCGAGATCGCCGAGCGGGGTTTCTTCGCCCTCGACGCGCTGCCGGCCGACACGACGCCGGGCACGCGCCGGCGGCTCGCCGAAGTGCTGGAAGGCGCGCCGATCGCCGCGAAGTGGTGACCATCACAGCAGTCGTAGCCCGGATGAGCGGAGCGACATCCGGGAACGCCCGACCCGCATTTCGCTTCGCTCATGCGGGCTACAAAGAGGAGATCGGTGCATGCAAGTCTTCAGTCTGGAGCAAGAACAGGCGTTCGACCCGAAGAAGCACGTGGAAAAAGTCCTCGGCAGGATCGCCGATGGGGACGTGACGGTCGCGTGCTGGGAGCCGGGGCAGATCAGCCCCTATCATTGCCACCCGCACGCCACCGAAATCTATTTCTGTTTTTCCGGCGGCGGCACCATGCGCACGCCGAAATCGACCGTTCCGGTGACGCCGGGGTCGTTCGTGGTGCATCCGCCGGGCGAACTGCACGAATACGCCAACGGGCCGCAGCGCACCCTGCTGTTCCGCGTGCGCTACGGCGCCGACATGCTCACCCGCCGCATGGACTGGCGCGGCAACCCGGCGTTCAAACAATCAGCGCAGGACGCGGAGTATTTCCGGCAGAACCTGGTGACCGAGGACAAGGCGCCGCTATAGCGAGCGTCAAACAAACTCGGCGTCATCCTGAGGAGGTCGCGCGCTTGCGAGCGACCGTCTCGAAGGATGGCCACAAGCGCGGCGCGTGCTTCCATCCTTCGAGACGGCCGAGCGCAAGGACGCTCGGCCTCCTCAGGATGACGGTGTTGTTTGTTGCGCCCGGGCTGTCACGCTCGACATATAGGCACGATCGGACGGGTTGGCGCGGGTCTCCAACCGCAATCGGCGGATCGTTTCAGACCGGGTGCCGCCCCATCGTTTCCGGCACGCCGCGCAGAAACGTGCGTTCCTCGGAGAGGATGAAGCGTTCTTCTTCCGCGAAGCGGAAATTCGCCATGCCGGCGTCGTCGGCGCGCAGCCGCGCCCGGTACGCCTCATAGTCCGCGAGGCTCTCGAACGAGATCAGCGCCAGCGCGATGTTGTTCGTGCCCTCATGCGGCATGAAATAGCCGATGAGATCGCCGCCGCAGCGCGGAATGATCGTCGCCCAGCGGCGCGCGTATTCCTCGAAGGCATCCCGCTTGAACGGATCGAGCACGTAGCGGATGCAGCAGGTGATCGCCATGGCGGCCTCCTTCCACTTCGATAGGAGGCACCCTGGCACGGCGCTGCGCGGCATGCTTCGGCCGCGACCGAACCGTCAGGTCTTGCGGTTCACCCGCTTTTAGCGGCCCTCGCGCAGCCAGGTCGCCGCCAGGCCGCCGACCAGGAGCAGCAGGCCGAGCACGCCGGCGAACACCGGCAGCACGCCGATGCCGCGCACCACGCTCGCGTCGCGCATCTTCATGCCGATCCAGTCGTCGCCGTGGAACGTGTCGCTCGAGTGCACGGCAAGCACGCGCGGCACGTTCAGGCCCGCGGGGCCTTCGAGGCGCCG
>DASZJC010000399.1:0-2016 GCA_035948495.1 Xanthobacteraceae bacterium
GCCGCGGCCGGGACCAGTTCGGCGAGCCGCGCGCGCATCTCCCCGGCGGCGCGGCGCGTGAACGTGACGGCGAGGCAGTTCGCCGGGTCGACCCCGCGTTCCGCCACCAGATGGGCGATGCGAAACGTGAGCGTGCGCGTCTTGCCCGACCCGGGCCCGGCCAGGATCATGAGCGGCCCATTCACGATCTGCGCCGCCGCGCGCTGCTCGTCATCGAGGCCCGAGAGGATGTTTTGTTCTTCACCTCTTCCCGGAGGGGAGAGGTCGGGAAGCCGCAAGCTTGCTTGCGGCTTCCCGGGTGAGGAGGCTTCCGTCCCATCAGGATGTTTCCCATCCCCCTCACCCCGACCCTCTCCCCTGCGGGGAGAGGGAGACTGCGAGGTCGGTGGCTCCTTCTGTTTGTTCGACGACTGCGCCTGCCTCTCCTCCGCGTCGAACAGCGCGCCGCCGCCGGCGCGCAGGCGCTTGAGTTCGCGGTCCTCGAACAGGCGGATGACGCCGTATTCCCCGTCATAGCCGGCCTCGCGGATCACCTGGCCGGCGCGCAGCCGCGCGATCGCTTCGGCGAGCAGCGAGGAATCGGCGCGAGAAATTTCCTCGACCGGCACCGCGTCGAGGATCGACAGTTCCGGGCCGAGCGTCGCGATCAGGCGGTCGTAGTTGCGCTCGACCGTCTTGCTCGCCGCCCCGCTGCCGTTGATCTCCGCCAGCACTTCCGGCAAGGGCACCAGGTTTTCCGCCTTGCCGGCGGTTGGCGGCGGCGTGGCTTCCTGCTCGCTGCGGTCGGCCAGCATCGCGACCCGGTGCAGCACGCCGACCGTCACCGGCCCGCCGCACACCGGGCAGCGCCCGCCGTTCGCCAGGGTCTCGCGCGGGGTGAGCCGCGCCGCGCACTTGCGGTGGCCGTCGAGGTGGTACTTGCCTTCCTCCGGGAAGAACTCGACCGTGCCGGCGTAGCCCGCCCCGGTCTCGAGCGCGCGTTTGATGGCGAAATAATCCATCTCGCCGTCGAAGGCGGTCGCCTCGCGGCCGAGCTTGCCGGGCGAATGGGCGTCGGAGTTCGACACCAGGCGGTAACGGTCGAGGAACGACAGGCGCCAGTTCATCGCCGGATCGGACGACAGGCCGGTCTCGACCGCAAAGATGTGCGGCGCGAGATCGCCATAGCATTCGACGATCGAGTCGAAGCCGGACTGCGAACCGAGCGCCGCGAACCACGGGGTCCAGATATGCGCCGGCACCAGGTAGGCGCCGGGGTTTGACTCGAGTGTGATCTCCAGGAGGTCGCGCGAGTCGAGGCCGAGGATCGGCCGTCCGTCCGACGCGATGTTGCCGATGCGGGCGAGCCGCGCGGAGATGCGGTCGACGGTCGCAAGATCCGGCGCGTAGATCAGGTGATGGATCTTCCGCGTCTTGTCGCCCTTCTTGTAGATGGTCGAGATTTCGACCTCGAGCATGAAGCGCACCGGCGTGCGGCAGGCGGCCGGCAGGGTGCGCATGAGCGCGGTCTCGATAGCGGGGGCGAGCCGGTAGAGGCCCGGCTCGGCCGGGACCAGCTTCCGCTTCAGCTCCGCCGCCCACGCCGGATGGGTGAAATCGCCGGTGGCGACGACCGCGATGCCCTTGCGGGCGGCCCAATGCGCCAGATGCTCGAGATCGAGGTCGCGGCTGGTGGCGCGTGAATATTTCGAGTGGACGTGCAGGTCCGCGTAAAAGCGCATGGACGCCCCGCCGCGCGGCGATTCGCGCCGGCTATTGTACGGCGGGCCCGCACGAAGCCGCGCGAAGGCGCAAAAGAATTATGGGGATGACGGCTTTATCCCCCCGCTTCGCGGGGGAGGGGTAAGCGCGGATGCCTCGCGGACGTCACGCATACTTATACTTCGGGGCCCAGCCGCCGGAGCCCTCGGGGATCAGATCGAAGAAGTGCCAGATGGTGCAGAAATCGTCGCCTGGCGAGAAGCTGGTGTCGGACACCCGGAACATCTTGCCGCCGCGCCTGCGGAACACCGACAC
>DASZJC010000400.1:0-3441 GCA_035948495.1 Xanthobacteraceae bacterium
CTACGCGTCGCGCGGCGCGGTCTCGCATTCGCCCGACCAGGTCTTCGTCGCGCCGGTCTTCGCCGCGGACAGGTTGTCGGCCTTCGCGCAGTCGTGGGCGCATTTCAGCGACATCGGCGGCATGCGGCCGGGCTCGCTGTCACCCGACTGCACCGAAGTGTTTCAGGAAGGCATCATCGTTCCGCCGGTGCGCGTCGCGCGCGACGGCGTGATGAGCGACGAGCTGCTGCGCCTGTTCTATCGCAACTCGCGCTTTCCCGAGATGGTGAAGGGCGACACCCGCGCCTCGATCGCGGCGATCCGCCTCGGCGAGCGCCGGCTCAACGAGCTGTTTACGCGCTTCGGCCGCGCCACCATGCTGGCGGCCTTCGCCGCCCTGCTCGATGAAACCGAGGCGGACATGCGCGCCAAGCTGCGCCGGCTCCTGCCCGAGGGCGAGTATCGTTTCACCGACCGGGTCGACGGCGACGGGCACGGTCATGGTCCGATCCGGCTGCGCTACCGGCTGAGCGTCGGCTCCAATCGTCTCACCCTCGACACCAGCGAGAGCGACGATCAGGTCGAGGGGCCGGTCAACTTCCTGATGAGCCCGCCGGTGCCGGCCTATGTGCTCGGATCCTATCTGCTCGAGGAAGGATCCACGACCATGCTCAATGCCGGCGTCGAGCGCGCGATCGACGAGGTCGTCATCCGTCCGGGCTCGGTGCTGCAGCCGATCTTTCCCGCGCCGCTCGGCATGCGCGGCGTGACCATGATGCGCAACATGGCGGCCTGCCTCGGGCTGCTCAACGTGGCGACCGGCGGCAGGGCGATGGCCGCGCACAGCGCCTACGTGATCTGGTATCTGCGCGGCCGCGACGCGAAGGGCGAGCTCTTTCTCATGTCGGACGGCCTCGGCGTCGGCTACGGCGCGCGGCCGACCGCCGACGGCAACGATGCGGTCTATCTGGTGGCGCAGGAGAACTTTCCATCGGAATTCCTCGACGCGGTGTTTCCGGTGCGGGTGCGGCGATACGCGATCAATCCCGACAGCGGAGGGCCGGGGCGATGGCGCGGCGGCTGCGGCCTGATCCGCGAAATCGAGATCCTGGCGCCGCAGGCGATGGTCTCCATGCGCATCGACAGCGTCGAGAACCCGCCATGGGGCGTCGCCGGCGGCCACTCGGCCGGGACCGGACGCTGCGTCGTCAATCCGGGCGGTCCGAACGAGCGGGTGATCGCGCCGCTGAGCGACGGCAACATGGTCGCGTATGGCGACGTGGTCCGCATCGAGACCGGCGGCGGCGGCGGCTTCGGCCATCCGTTCGACCGCGAGCCGGAACGCGTTCTCGCCGACGTGCTCGGCGGGTTCGTCGGCCGGGAGAGCGCGCGGCAGAATTACGGCGTCGTGCTGACGGCAGACGGCGACGCGGTCGATCTCGCGCTGACCGCGCGGTGCCGCGCCGACCGCCCGCCGGCGAAGCTGTTCCACCGCAAACGCTATTACGACGCGCTCGACTGATGGCGCCGGCCGACACCACGCCGGCCGGGATCGTTCTCGGCGTCGACACCGGCGGCACCTTCACCGACGTCACCCTGATCGACGCCGGGTCCGGGCGGATGTGGAACGCCAAGACGCCGTCGACGCCGTCGGACCCGTCGCAGGCCTTCGGCGCCGGCATTGCCGAGGTCCTCAAGCTGTCCGGCCTGCGCGGCAACGACATCGCCCGGGTCCTGCACGGCACGACGATCGCCACCAACCTCATCCTCGAGGGCAAGGGCGCGCGTGCCGCGCTCATGACCACGACCGGCTTCAAATACGTGCTCGAGATCGGCCGCCAGGACGTGCCGCGGCGCTCCAGCCTGTTTCGCTGGATCAAGCCGAAGCGTCCGGTGCGGCCCGAGCACATTTTCGAGATCGGCGGGCGGGTCGATCCGCTCGGCGCGGAGCTCGATCCGCTCGACGAGGCGGCGGTGCGGCTGGCCGCGCGGCAGATCAGACGCATCGGCATCGACGCCGTCGCGATCGTGTTTCTCCACTCCTACGCCAATCCCGCTCACGAGCGCCTCGCCGCCGAGATCGTCCGCGCGGAACATCCCGCGGCGCTGGTGTCGATCTCCAGCGAAGTGCTGCCGGTGTTTCGCGAATACGAGCGCAGCATGACGACGATCTTGAACGTCAGCGTCATGCCGGTGGTCTCCGCCTATGTGGAGCGCCTCGATCGGCGCGTCGCCGAGCAGGGGATCGCGGCGCCGCTGCTGCTGATGAAATCGAGCGGCGGGGTGACCAGCTCGGCGACGGCGCGAAAGTTTCCGGTCGAGACCGCTCTGTCGGGCCCGGCGGCCGGCGTGGTCGGCGCGACCTTCGTCGGCGCCGCCGCCGGCGTGCGCGACCTGATCGGCATCGACATCGGCGGCACGTCCGCCGACGTCTGCCTGATCCGGAACGGCGCGCACGGGCTGACCACCAACGGACGGGTCGGCACCTGGCCGCTCGGCCTGCCGATGGTCGACATCGTGACGATCGGCGCCGGCGGCGGCTCGCTGGCGCGGGTGTCGGCGACCGGCGCGCTCACGGTCGGCCCGGACAGCGCCGGCGCAGATCCCGGCCCGGTCTGCTATGCCCGCGGCGGCACCGAGCCGACCGTCACCGACGCGCATCTCGTGCTCGGTCATCTGCCGCCTTATCTGCTCGGCGGCGGCTTTGCGCTCGACGTCGAGGCCGCGCGGCGTGCCGTCGAGGTTTGCGTCGCCCGGCCGCTCGGCATGAGCGTGGAGGAAGCGGCGCGCGGCATTCTGGCGATCGTCGACAATCACATGGTCGGCGCCATCCGGCTGGTCTCGGTCGAGCGCGGCCACGATCCGCGCGACTTCGCGCTGCTGGCGTTCGGCGGCGCCGGCCCGATGCATGCCTGCGAGCTCGCGCTCGATTTGGGCATCCACAGGATCGTGATGCCCCGAAATCCCGGCCTGCTCTGCGCGTGGGGCGCGTCGAGCGCTCCCTTGGGCCGCGAGTATTCGCTCACCGTGCGCGCAACGAATCCCCACTATCGAGAACTGCTTGCGCGCGCCTCAAAACTGATCCGCCGCGTCCACGCTGAACTTCGTGCCGAAGGAGCGCGCGCGATTCGTCACGAACTATGGCTCGATATGCGCTATCGCGGCCAATCCTACGAACTCGAGATTGCTCTGACGCCCCGATTCGTCACCGACTTCCATTCCACCCACCGCAAAACCTTCGGACATTCCAGCGCGAGCGCCGCCGTCGAAGTCGTGAACATTCGCATCCGTGCGGTCGCCGGCGAATCCGCTGCCAAGCCAAAGCGAATCGCCCACCATGCCGGAACTCCAGCGCCAGTATCGAATGGACGCGTGATCGTTGGCGGCCGCGAACGGACGGTGCCGATTTACGATCGAGACTCACTCGGCGCAGGCGCGCGCATCCGCGGTCCGATTGTCATC
>DASZJC010000401.1:0-1851 GCA_035948495.1 Xanthobacteraceae bacterium
GCCCGCCGGGCGCGGCGGAAAACGAAATCGCCAAGCTCGAACTCAATCTGACCGGGCGTGAATGGCTGCTGGTCAGCCTCGCCGGAGCCGCGTGGGGGACGTTCAACGTCGGCTACATCGGCCTCGTCAGCTTCGCGCCCGATCTGTTCGTCGCGCGCGGCTATTCGCTCGGCGACGCCAGCCGGCTGGTCAGCGTGGTGGGCTGGGTCATGATCGTGTCGATCCCGCTGAGCGGCTATCTGGCGGAAGCGTCCCGCCGGCCGCACGCCGTCACGGCCGCAGGTCTCGCGCTCGCGGCGGTGTCCATGGCCATGCTTCCGGCCGGCGTCGCGCCGCTCGCCGTGTTCGGCGTGGTCGCGCTGGTCGTCGGGTTGCCGGCCGGCCCGATCATGGCGCTGCCGGCGCAGGCGCTTCGGGCGGAGAGCCGCGCGCCCGGGATGGGCGTCTTCTACACGTGGTATTACGCCGCCATGGCGGCGCTGCCGGGCCTTGCCGGCATGGCGCGCGACCTCGCCGGCAGTGCGGCCGCGCCGGTGCTGTTCGCGGCCGCCATGATGCTCGTCGCGCTGGCGTCTCTTCTCGCGTTTCTTGTCGCGCTGCGCGGCGGCACGGCCGCGGCCGCCCTCGCCCAATAACCTTCAGGCGGTTACATCAGCCGCCGCGTCATCGGGCGCGGCGCCGCCATGGCCTGGGCGCGGATGCTCTTGTACATCGTCAGCTCCCAGTCCTCGTGCGCGTCGTGGAAACGAAGGATGTAAAGGCAGCGGTCGTCGCCCACCACCTTGATGTAGCGATAGTCCGGGCCGTACCACTGATCGAGCGTTTCGACGACGCGCACGCGCGATCGGCCGAGATGAAAGCGCGCCGGCATCGGCGCGCCGTCGCGGCCGACGCAGGTCTCGACATGGATGCGCACGCGGTTCAGGCCTTCGGCTGCGCCGTGCGCCGCGCCATCGCCTCGCCCCACTTCGCCTGCCAGTCCTGGCCGGTGGGGTCGAGCACCTTGCCGTCCTTCTCGAAGAACTTGTTCGGCATCTGGAAGATCGCCAGGAACAGGCCGCCTTTGGGCGCCCAGGCGGAATGGCGGCTGCCGGCGGGGCGCCACACGAACTCGCCCGGCCCGATCTCGAGGCCGGCGTCCGGGCCCTCTTTGTCGACCAGCAGGCCTTCGAGCACGTAGGTCTGCTCGATCAGCGCGTGCTCGTGGTCGGGCAGCACGGCGCCCGGCTCCATGCGGAAGAGCGCGGTGAGCACGCCGGTGTCCTTATCGAAGAACAGGGTCTTGGTGGCGCAGCCGGGAAACCGCGCCATGTCCCAGGGCACGTCGGCGGGGCGCACGTGGTGCGAGGCGAGCGGATGGGACGGGGACTTTGCGTCGGTCTTGGCATCCATGGGCGTTCCTCCCGGTTGGGGTCGTTGCGGCCCATTGCAGTCCAATTTGCAGGGCGCGTCCAGACTTCCGGCGGTCAAATCGACCTGTTCCGGGGCGCAGCGCAGCATGAAGGGCTGCGCCGCAGACCCGGGATCGATGTATCCTGGGTCCCGGATCAGCGGTGCACCGTTCCGCTTCGCGGCACGCTGCACCGCGTCCGGGAAAAGCATCAAAGATCATCAGGGAGATACGCCATGGCAACCTACATCGCGCTTTGCAACTGGACCGACAAAGGCGCCCAGCAAGTCAAGGACTCGCCCAGGCGCTTCGACGCTGCGAAGAAATTGCTGCGCGACATGGGCGGCGACATGAAGGCCTTCTATCTGACGCTCGGCGATTTCGATCTGGTCGCCGTGGCGGAAGCGCCCGACGACGCGGTGATGGCGCGCTTCCTCATGCAACTCGGCATGCTCGGCAAC
>DASZJC010000402.1:0-2672 GCA_035948495.1 Xanthobacteraceae bacterium
TGGATCATGTTCTCGATCACCTGGCCGAGCGCCGGATTGGCCATGATCCAGCCGATGCGCCAGCCGGTCATCGCCCAGTTCTTGGAGAACGTGTTGACGAACAGCACGCGGTCGTCGGGCTCCATCACGTCGATGAAGGACGGCGCGCGCTCACCGTCGCCGTACCAGAAGCGGGCATAGGTTTCGTCGGCGATGATCCACAGGCCGTGGCGGCGCGCCAGTGCCAGCAGCGCGGCAAGTTCGGCGCGGGTCGCGGTCCAGCCGGTCGGGTTCGACGGCGACACCACGAACAGCGCGCGGGTGCGCGCACCGGCGGCGCCGGCGAGGCGGTCGAGGTCGAGGGTCCAGCCGGCATTGCCGAAGGTCATCGGCACCTCGACCGGCTTTGCGCCGATGATGCCGGCGGTGGCCGCCGCGTTGGGCCAGGTCGGCGTCGGAATCAGGACCTCGTCGCCGACGCCCGCCGTCATGGCGAGCGCAATCTGGATCGCCTGCATACCGGAGCCGGTGACGAAGAACTCCTCCGACGAGAACGAGCGTCCATAGAGGCGGGCGTGATAGCGCGCGAGCGCCTCGCGCAGCTCCGGGATGCCGCGCTGCCAGGTATAGAAGGTCTCGCCGGCGGCGAGCGAACGCGTCGCCGCCTCGGCGATGAAAGCAGGCGTCGGCATGTCGCCCTCGCCCGCCCACAGCGGGATCACCCCCTCGCGCGAGCGCCCGTAGTTCATCACCTCGACGATGCCGCTGTCGGGCGCGGCGCGCGCCTGCGCCCGCAGGGCGTCGAGGAGCGACGCGGGGCTCGTCGCAACGGCCGGGGCGATCATTGGGGACTCCGAAGCATGCAGGTCTTGTAGCGCACCCACTCCACCTCGTCATGCCCGCGAAGGCGGGCATCCAGTAATCACCGGCGTCGCGATTTTACTGCAACGGCGCGGATTACTGGATCGCCCGCTGCGCGGGCGATGACGACCGAAAATGGGGCACTTCGCGGATTCTTACTTCTTGGCCAGCAGGTCGCGGATTTCCGACAGCAGCACCTCCTGGCGCGGCGGGGCCGCGGGCTTTGCCTCCTCGCGCAACCGCAGCCGGTTCATGCCCTTGACGGCGAGGAACATCACCCAGGCGATGATCAGAAAGTTGATGCAGATGGTGATGAAATTGCCCCAGGCGAGCACCGCGCCCTCCTTCTTGGCGTCGGCGAGCGAGGTGGCCGTCACCGCCTTCGACAGCGGCAGGAAGTAGTTGGAGAAGTCGAAGCCGCCGATGGAGCCCGCCAGGGGCATGATCATGTCGCCGACGAACGAATCGACGATCTTGCCGAAGGCCGCCCCGATGATGACGCCGACGGCGAGGTCGACGACGCTTCCCTTGAGCGCAAAGCGCTTGAACTCCTCGAGCATGAATCCTCCTGAAAGGGCCGCGGAACTGCCGCGCCGCCACTCGTGCGGCCGTGCGACTTCGATTAGTGTAGACCATAGGGCGGCCTGCGACCGCGGTCATCCGCGCCGGATGGCCAGGCAGGCGCGCAAAACTCGTTCGGGCCCCATGCTGCAGGGCTGGTTCGTCGTCGTCAGTGCGCTCGGCTATATCGGGCTGCTGTTCGTCGTGGCGAGCTACGGCGACCGCATGCGTGCGCGCGGCCGCGCGGGGCGGATGCGGACGTTGATCTATCCGCTCTCGCTCGCCATCTACTGCACCTCATGGACGTTCTTCGGATCGGTCGGGCTCGCCTCGCGCACCGGCTACGATTTCCTCACCATCTACATCGGGCCGATGCTGCTGATCGGATTGGGCTGGCCGCTGCTGCTGCGCGTGGTGCGGCTCGCCAAGGGGCAGAACATCACCTCGATCGCGGATTTCATCGCCGCCCGCTACGGCAAGAATCCGGCGGTGGCCGCGACCGTGGCGCTGATCGCCATCGTCGGCTCGATCCCGTACATCGCGCTGCAGCTCAAGGCGGTATCGGGTTCGCTCGGCACCATCCTCGCCCACGTCGAAGCCAGCACCGGCGTGTACCAGCCGGCGCTCGGCGACCTCGCCTTGTTCGTGGCGCTCGCCATGTTCGGCTTCGCCATCCTGTTCGGCACCCGGCATATCGACGCCACCGAGCATCAGGCCGGGCTGATCCTGGCGGTCGCAGCCGAATCGACGGTCAAGCTCATCGCCTTCCTGGCGGTCGGCGTATTCGTGACCTTCGTCATGTTCGGCGGACCCGCCGACCTGTTCGCCCGCGCGATGCAGCGCCCGGACATCGCCGCGGTGCTCACCGGCGAGCCGCAGACCGGAAGTCTGTTGGCGATGACGCTGCTGTCTTTCGCCGCCGTCCTGCTGCTGCCGCGGCAGTTTCACGTGGCGGTGGTCGAGAACAACAACGAGGCGGAGATCCGGCGCGCGGCGTGGCTGTTCCCGCTGTATCTCGTTCTGATCAACCTGTTCGTGCTCCCGATCGCGGTCGCCGGCATGCTGACCTTTCCGCGCGGCACGGTCGACAGCGACATGTACGTGCTGGCACTGCCGCTCGCGGCCGGCTCGGACGTGCTGGCGTTCGCCGCCTTCATCGGCGGGCTCTCGGCGGCGACCGCGATGGTGATCGTGGAGTGCGTCGCGCTCGCCATCATGGTGTCGAACGATCTCGTGGTGCCGCTGGTGCTGCGGCGGCGGCACTCCGTCGT
>DASZJC010000403.1:0-3677 GCA_035948495.1 Xanthobacteraceae bacterium
CGACCGGGCGGTAGCGCGCGAGCGCCGGCGCCTTGGCCAGGTTGCGGGCGACGCGGATCGACTGCGCCGCCACGCGGCGGTCCTCCTCGGTCGCAAGGTAGTTCGGCCGGATCGCCGGCGGCTCCGCCGGGTCGGCCGAGCGCAGGGACACGCTTCCGCGGCTGGTCGGCTGCAGGTTGCAGACGCTCGCGGTGAACGCCGGGAACGGATGCAGCGGTTCGCCGAATTTGTCGAGCGAAAGCGGCTGGATATGGAACTCGAGGTTCGCCCGCTCGCGCGCCGGATCGGAGCGGGTGAACAGGCCGAGCTGCGACGGCGCCATGGTCAGCGGGCCGCGCCGGAACAGCGCGTAGTTCAACCCCATGGCCGCGCGGGCGAATAGGGACTGGTACATTTCGTTGAGCGTGCGCACGCCGCTGACCTCGTAGATCAGCCGCAGCTGCAGATGGTCCTGCAGGTTCGCGCCCACGCCGGGGCGGTCGAGCGCGACCGGGATGCCGCGTTCGCGCAAGTCCTCCGCCGGCCCGATGCCCGAGAGCAGCAGAAGTTGCACCGAGCCGATCGAGCCGGCGGCGAGCACGACCTCGCCGCGGCAGCGCGCCTGTTCGGCGACGCCGTTGCGGCGCCAGCGCACGCCCGCGGCGCGGCGGCCGTCGAGGATGACGCCTTCGACCAGGCAATCGGTCAAGAGCCGCAGGTTCGCCCGGTCGAGCACGGGCTTGAGGAACCCGCGCGCCGCCGACCAGCGGCGCCCGCGCTTCTGATTGACGTGGAAATAGGCGCAGCCCTCGTTGTCGCCGCCGTTGAAGTCATCGATCGGCGGGACGCCCACTTGCGCGGCGGCGGCGCGCACCGCGTCGATCAGATCCCAGCGCACCCGCGGCGCCTCGACGCGCCATTCGCCGCCCGCCGCGTGGCTCGGGCCCGGCCCTAGGAAATGATCCTCGTGCCGCTTGAAGAACGGCAGCGCGTCGTCCCATCCCCAGCCCGGCAGGCCGAGCTGGCGCCAGTGGTCGTAGTCGGCCGCCTGGCCGCGCATGTAGATCATGGCGTTGATGGCCGACGAGCCCCCGATCACCTTGCCGCGCGGATAGGCGAGGCTGCGGCCGTTGAGCCCCGGCACCGGCTCGGTGCGAAAGCACCAGTCGGCGCGCGGATTGCCGATCGCGAACAGATAGCCGACCGGGATGTGGAACCAGATCCAGTTGTCGCGGCCGCCCGCTTCCAGCAGGAGCACGCGCGTTGCCGGATCGGCGGAGAGGCGGTTGGCGAGCACGCAGCCGGCCGACCCCGCGCCGACCACGATGTAGTCGTATTCGCCCTCGATCCGGCTCGGCTCGGCCATGCGCAATTCCTCGCACCGCGCCGTCGAGTGTGAAACGCAGTCCCCGACCTGGCAACCGGCACGGCGCCGCTTTGCGTCGGCCGCGCCGGCTTGCTAGCTTGCATTGCGATCCGCGGGGCGCCGTGCGCGCCCTGCCGAAGCCCGGAACGACGGTCCCGGAGCGGTCGCCTCATCCAGGCCAACCCGTTTCGTGCGCAGCCGACGCTGCCACCCGGAGGTCCGTCATGCTTGTTCGTCTGCTCGCGACCGCCTGCCTCGCCCTCGGAATCTTCGTATCTCCCGCACGGGCCCAAGAGACCCTCACCGTCTTCGCCGCCGCGTCGCTCAAGAACGCCCTCGACGACGTCGATGCGGCGTTCGCCAAGGCGACCGGCGTCAAGGTGGTGGCGAGCTATGCCGCCAGCTCGACCCTGGCAAAGCAGATCGAAGAGGGCGCGCCGGCCGACGTGTTCGCCTCGGCGGACGTCGACTGGATGGATTACGCGCAAAACAAGAAGCTCATCAAGGACGACACGCGCATCGCCCTGCTGGGCAATCGGCTGGTGCTGATCGCCCCGAATGATTCGCGCCTGACCGACGTGCCCATCGGGCCCGGCTTCGATCTCGCGGCGCTCGCGGGCGACGGGCGCATCGTCACCGGCGACGTGCGCGCGGTGCCGGTCGGCCGCTACGCCAAGGCGGCGCTGGAGAAGCTCGGGGCCTGGGCCAAGGCCGAGCCGAAGATGGCGATGGCCGAGAACGTGCGCGCCGCGCTCGCGCTCGTCGCGCGCGGGGAGGCGCCGCTCGGCATCGTCTATGAGACCGACGCCAAGATCGAGCCCAACGTGAAGATCGTCGGCCGCTTCCCGGCGGATTCGCATCCGCCGATCGTCTACCCGTTCGCGGCGACCGCCGCGGCGAAGCCGCAGGCGGAGCGCTACCTCGCCTTCCTGCGCTCGGCCGCCGCCAAGGCCGTGTTCGAGCGCTACGGCTTCATGGCCCTCGCCAAGCCGACGTCCTGACCGCGATGCTCGACCTCTCCCCCGACGAATGGACGGCGGTGCGGCTGTCGCTGCGCATCGCCGTGTGGGCCACCGTCGTTTCGCTGCCGTTCGGCATCGCCGTCGCCTACGTGCTCGCGCGCAAGGAATTCTGGGGCAAGGCGCTCCTCGACGGCATCGTGCACCTGCCGCTGGTGCTGCCGCCGGTCGTCACCGGCTATCTGCTCCTGATCTCGTTCGGCCGGCGCGGGCCGGTCGGCGCGTTCCTGGCCGACTGGTTCGGCATCGTGTTCTCGTTCCGCTGGACCGGCGCGGCGCTCGCCTGCGGGGTGATGGCGTTTCCGCTGCTGGTGCGCGCCGTGCGCCTGTCGATCGAGGCGATCGACCGCCGGCTCGAGGAGGCGGCCGCGACGCTGGGCGCCAACCGTTCGCTCGCGTTCCTCACCGTCACCTTGCCGCTGGCGCTGCCCGGCATCATCGCCGGCATGGTGCTCGCCTTCGCCAAGGCGCTCGGCGAGTTCGGCGCCACCATCACGTTCGTGTCGAACATCCCCGGCGAGACGCAGACGATCTCGGCGCTGATCTACACGCTCACCCAGGTCCCCGACGGCGACGCCGAGGCCGGCCGCCTCGTGCTGGTCGCGATCGTGATCTCGCTCGCGGCACTGATCGTGTCGGAATGGTTCGCACGCCGCGCCGGCCTGCGCTTCCACGGGGAATGACCTTGCTCGCGGTCGACGTGGAGAAGCAACTCGGCGACTTCCACCTGGCCGCCAAGTTCGCGACCGCGGACGGCGTGACCGCGCTGTTCGGGCCCTCCGGATCCGGCAAGACCACGATCGCCAACCTGATCGCCGGGCTGATCAAGCCCGACCGCGGCCGCATCGCGCTCGACGGCACCGTGCTGTTCGACGCTGCCGCGCGCATCGACGTGCCGGCCCACCGCCGGCGCATCGGCTACGTCTTCCAGGAGGGGCGGCTGTTTCCGCACATGTCGGTGCGGCGCAATCTCGACTACGGACGCTGGATGAGCGGGCATGCCCGCGATGATGCGGAAACGGCGCGCGTCGTCGCGATGCTCGACATCGGCCACCTGCTCGACCGCCGTCCCGGCAAGCTCTCCGGCGGCGAGCGCCAGCGCGTCGCCATCGGCCGCGCGCTGCTGATGCAGCCGCGCTTCCTGCTGCTCGACGAGCCGCTCGCCTCGCTCGACACCGGCCGCAAGGACGACATCCTGCCGTACCTGCTGCGCCTGCGCGACGACGAGAAGGTGCCGATGCTCTATGTCAGCCACAACGCCGCCGAGCTCAAGCGCATCGCGACCGCGGTGGTGCGGATCGACGACGGGCGCG
>DASZJC010000404.1:0-3514 GCA_035948495.1 Xanthobacteraceae bacterium
GACGCGCGCGACGAGGACGGCGTCGCCCCTGCCGGTGCGGATCGTTACGCCCAGACACCCCGCCAGCACGACGTAGAGCGCATCGGCGTCCTCGCCCTCGCGAAACAGGGTGGCGCCGCCCGGCAGGACGAGCCGATCGAGCTCCGCGTCGAGGGCGGCAAGCGAAGGCGGATCGAGCGCGCCGAACAAGGGCACGCCGGACAGCCGTCCGGGCGCGGCGTGAACCTCGGATTTCGCGCTCTCGCCCATGTTTGCGGATCCGCCCGATTGTCCGACCCCACGCGATCCGCGGCTGCCGCAGGTCAGGTGCGCCATGGCGATCCGACGACAGTCGGCGGAGATGCATTTCGCCGCGCTTTGTCGTCTAAAACGTGCGTATTGTGAGAAGACTGCACGGGAGAGGGAAAAATTCCCGCGCTGGCGCCTATTTGGGGCAATGACGGCGCGTCAACTTACGGGCAGGCCGATGCGCTCCTGGAGACCGCGGAAGCGGGGATCGGTCCGGATCGGATCGAACGCCGGCCGCAGCAGAATCGAGGGGTTGAATCGCGCCTGGTAGGCCTTGTCGAGCCACGCCATCGCCTGGTCGTTGTCGCCGAGGCCGACGTAGATGAGGGCGATGCTGGCGGCGGTCGGCGACTGTGCCGTCTGCCGCCCCTCCAGGTCGCGCAGGATTTTCATCGCTTGCTCGGTCTGTCCGGAAACGGCGTAGGCGTGCGCGAGATTGGAATCGAACGTCGTATTGCCGCCGTCGATCGCGATCGCCTTGCGAAATTCCGCGATCGCCTCGTCGTACCGGCGCAATTGCACCAAGGTCTGGCCCAGCAGGTAATGCGCGACGGCGAAATTCGGATGCAATTCGAGGGTGATGCGGGCTTGCCGCAACGAGTCGTCATAAAGATGGGCAACGCAAAGCGCATCCGCCAAATCCGCATTGACGATGGGTGAGAGCGGATCGAGGTTCTGCGCCGCCCTCAGCTCGGCGATGCCCTCGGCAGTGTGCCCCATCACCATCAAATGCCAAGCGTACCACTGATGCGCCGTCGCATAGCCCGGGTTGAGCGCGAGCGCGCGCCGGTACTCGCTCTCGGCGGCGTCCCAGTCCCAGGCATAAAGGTCGAGCGCAAATGCCAACGAGGTATGCGCATCGGCGAGCCGGTCGTCGAGCGCCAGTGCCTTGGCCGCGGCCGCCTTGGCGCGCGCGAATGCATCCTGCGGCGACAGGATCCCGTATTCCCAGTCTCCCGCCAGCGCATAAGCGTCGGCAAGACCGCTATAGGCCGCGGCGAAATTCGGAGCCTTCTCGATGGCAAGGGTGAAATAATCGATCGCCTTACGCAGGCTATCTCCGGTCCGCTTGTTCCAAAGATAGCGTCCTCGCAAATAAGGGTCGTACGCCTCCGGCTTCACCGTTCTGTCACCTCGCAGCGCGGTCTGTTCCTGGCGGCTCAACGTGGCCCGCACCTGCTCGGCAATCGTGCGCGCCACCCGGTCTTGCAGCGCGAGAACATCGCGCACGTCCCCTTCGTAGCTATCCGACCAGATGTGCTTGTCGGCGGGCAGCTGGATGAGCTGGGCGGTGATGCGTACGTGGTCCCCGGAACGCAGGACGCTTCCTTCCACCACGGCGTCCACATTGAGTTCGTTGGCGATCTCCGGCATCGACTTGTGCGTGCCCTTGTAGGTCATCGCCGAGGTCCGCGAGATCACGCGCAGCCTGCTGATCTGGCCGAGCCGGGTGATCAGCTCGTCGGTCATGCCGTCGGTGAAATAGTTTTGCCCGGGGTCGCCCGAGAGATTTTCCAGCGGCAGCACTGCCAGGGACCGGATGGACGGCGCGGACTGGACGCCCGAATTGAGAAACCACGCCTCCGCGGCCACGACCAGCAGAATCAGGCCCATGCCCGCCAGCACGGCAGCGCGCCGCGCGCGCGGCCGCCAGGTCGATGCAGGCGTGCGGGCGGCGGCGAGGCCGGCGGCTTCCGCCGGCGCCGCCTCGGGAGGCCTCTGCGCAGCCTCGACCGGCGCGACGTCGGCGAGGAAACGATAGCCGCGGCGGGCGACCGTTTCCACGAAACGTGGATTTTCGCCAGAATCGCCCAGGGCGTCGCGAATCTTGCTGATGGCCTTGTTGAGCCCGTGGTCGAAGTCGACGATCGTCCTCGGCCAAATTCGGCTGCGCAATTCCTCCCGGGTCACCAGCTCGCCCGGCTTCTCCAGCAAGGCGGCGAGCACTTGAAACGGCTGATCTTGCAGTCGGACGCGCGATCCGCGCCTGGTCAGTTGACCGGTGCGGAGATCGGCCTCGAAGACGCCAAAGCGCAGCCGCCGGGGCGGGTCATTCGCCTGCATGGCAAACTCGCGCGCGTGCCGCAAGGCGGCATCATTGCGCCCTGCGGCGGCGCAATGCAAGCGGGGGATGAATCGGCACAAGCCTTTGATTCAGAGCTAGTTTCCCAGGGACCTCGTTTCCAGAGACAAAGGATTGGCGGTCCATTGCCGCCGCCTGCGGGCCTGATACCACGCGCACGCCGGGAGATCAGCAAGCGGGACGGGCGCATGGGCATGGCACTATTCGATGGTCAGGACGCGGAGCCGCTCGGCGGCGCCGCGCAGCCCGCGGCGGCGACGCCGATGACCGCGCGCGAGGCCAATGCGCGCTTTGCCCAGGTCGTGCTCCCGCACCTCGACGATGCCTATGCGCTGGCGCGCTGGCTCACCGGCAACCGCGCCGACGCCGAGGACGTGGTGCAGGACGGCTGTCTCCGCGCGTTCCGCGGCATCGCCGGCTTCTCCGGCGGCAACGCGCGGGCCTGGGTGCTGACCATCGTGCGCCACGCCGCCTATGTCTGGATGCGCAAGAACCGGCCCACCGCCATCCTCATGGTCGAGAATCTCGAGGCGGTCGAACATCAACAGGCAAAACCGGGCGCGCTCGATGCCGACACGCCGGAGACGGCGCTCATCGCCAAGGCGGAGAGCAAGCGGCTCGAGGCCGCCATAGCGGCGCTGCCCGCCCCGTTCCGCGAAACCCTGGTGCTGCGCGATCTCCAGGGGCTGTCATACCGCGAGATCGCCGAGGTGACGCAGGTGCCGGTCGGGACGGTGATGTCGCGGCTCGCCCGGGCGCGTGGGCGGCTCACCGGTTCCGCGGCAAGCGCCGACGCCGTGCATTAGAAACAAACGCGACGTCATCCCGAGCATAGGCGGCCTTCGGCCGCTGTTCTTCATATCAGAGAACGCCGACGCGAGCGTCGGCTATGCGCAGCACGGCCGCCTCAGGATGACGGCGTGCCGTGTTTTTGGCGCGATCAGGAAGCTCGTGCAAACTCCTGATCAGTGATTCCTGATTCCTGATCACTGATTACTGATCACTGATCACTGACTGCCGTACACCCACATCGGCTCGCCGCATTGGGTCGGGCCGGTATCCTTCATGCAGGCGAAGCTCCACGGCGGTGCCTCGACCTGACGCCCTCCGCTTCCCCAGGCGGTCGTCGCGTCGGACGTGCCG
>DASZJC010000405.1:0-2893 GCA_035948495.1 Xanthobacteraceae bacterium
GCCGTGCTGAAAAATTCAGCTTCGCCGCCCAAGGAAACGGCAGAACCGTCATCCCCTCATTCACCCGAGCGGCGCCGCCGCTCGCCCGACAGGAGCGCACCATGAGGCTTATTTCCGCGCGGCATGCGGCCCTCGCCGTGGCCGCCGCACTCGGCGTCCTCGCCACCGCGATGCCCGGCCCGGCCGCGGCCGAGACCAGGCTCAAGCTGGTCCTCAACTGGAAATACCAGGGTCCGCAGGGCTGGTTCATGCTCGCGGAGGACCGCGGGTACTTCAAGGCGGAAGGCCTCGACGTCGTCATCGACCAGGGCGACGGTTCGGCGGCGGCGGTGCCCAAAGTCGCGAGCGGCGCCTACGACGTCGGCTTCGGCGACATCAACGCGCTGATCGAGTTCGCGGCCAAGAACCCGGCCGACGCGCCGATCGGCGTCTACATGATGTACAACCGCCCGCCGTTCACGATCGCGGTCAAGGCCGACAGCCCGATCAAGACGCCGAAGGACTTCGAGGGCCGCACGCTCGGCGGCGCCGCCAACGACGGCGCGCTCAAGCTGTTTCCCGCCTTCGCCAAGGTCGCCAAGTTCGACGCCGCCAAGGTCGCCATCACCAACATGGCGCCGAACCTGCGCGAGCAGATGCTCATGCGCGGCCAGGTCGACGGCGTGTTCGGCTACGTCAACACCATCCGGTTCAGCGCCAGGCTGATCGGCGTCAAAGACAGCGATATCCGCTTCATCAACTACGGTGACTACGGCATGGATCTCTATTCGAACGCCATCATCGTGTCGAAGAAGCTGGTCAAGGAGCACCCCGAGGTCGTCGCCGGGCTGGTGCGCGCCATCAACAAGGGCCTGATCGACGCGCTCAAGGATCCGGACGCGGCGGTCGCCGCCGTCGCCCAGCGCGAGCCGCTCATCAACGTCAAGATCGAGCGCGAGCGGTTCGACGCCACCTTGAAGGACGAGATGAACCATCCGGAGACCGCCACGCTCGGGCTCGGCGACGTCGACGACGCGCGGCTGAAGAAATCGATCGACATCCTGGTCGACGCCAACGGGCTTGCGCGCACGCCCTCGCTCAGCGAGATCTTCACCCACGCGTTCCTGCCGCCCAAGGCCGACCGGCCGATGAAATTGTTCTGAGCCGTAGGGCGCATTAGCGGCCGATGGGCCGCGTAATGCGCCGTATGCCATCAAGCGGCGCAATACGCTTCGCTATTGCGCCCTACGAGGACCGAAGCACGATGGACCTGGCGCTTGCCGGACGGGTCGCGATGGTCACCGGGCCGGCCAAGGGAATGGGCGCGGCGGTCACCCGCGCGTTCGCGCGCGAGGGCTGCCGGCTCGCGCTCGTCGGGCGCGACCTCGAGGCGATCGCGCCGGTCGCCGCCGAAGTCACCGCGGGCGGCGGCGCGGCGATCGTGATCAAGTGCGACGTGACCGACGCGGAGCAATGCCTCGACGCGGCGCGCCGCGCCCGATCGGCCTATGACGGCCGCCTCGACATCCTGGTCAACGTCGCCGGCGGCTCCGGACCGGTCGGCAAGACCGGCTGGGAAACGACGCCGCAGGAGTTCGACGACATCGTCGCGCTCAACATGCGCGGCTGCTTCAACACCATGCGGGCGGTGCTGCCGGCGATGATCGCGCAGCGCTACGGCAAGATCGTCAACGTCGGCGGGACGTTCGGCCTGCGCGGGCGCGCCGGACGCATGGCCTATTCGGCGTCGAAATGGGGCCTGCGCGGCATCACCAAGAGCTTCGCGCTCGAAGCCGGGCCGCACAACATCAACGTCAATTGCGTCGCGCCCGGCATGGTCGACGGGCCGCGCTTTCGCGACAAGGTGTGCGCCGAGATGGCGCGCCGCCTCGGCATCACGGTCGAGGAGGCGGCCGCGCGCCACGCCGGCGACTACGCGCTCAAGCGCGTCTCGACCGACGCCGACGTCGCCAACGCCTGCCTGTTCCTGGCAAGCGACGTGGCGCGGCAGATCACCGGCGTCGACCTGCCGGTCGACGGCGGCTGGGCGATGGTGTGAGATCGCGGCCATGACCGAGCGCGTCGATCTCGTCATCCGCGGCGGCCAGGTGGTGACGCCGGACGCGGTGTTTAAGGCGAGCGTCGCGGTCAAGGACGGCGTCGTCGCGGCGGTGGGCGCCGACGCGCTGATGCCGCAGGCGCGCGAGGTGCTCGACGCCCGCGGGCTGCACGTGCTGCCGGGCGCGATCGACGTGCACGTGCACTTCCGCGACCCCGGCTATCCGCACAAGGAGGATTTCGCGAGCGGCACGGCGGGCGCGGCGTGCGGCGGCGTCACCACGGTGTTCGACATGCCGAACACGATCCCGCCGACCGGCACCGCCGAGGCGCTCGCCGCGAAGCACAAGATCGCCGCCGCCAAGGCGCACGTCGATTTCGGCCTCTACGGCCTGCTCGGCGAGGACACGATCGCCAACGTGCCGGCGCTCCTCGACGGCGGCGTCATCGGCTTCAAGCTCTACATGGGCAACACGTTCGGCAAGATCCCCTCGCCGTCGACCGGCGCCATGCTGGAAGCGTTCGAGGCGGTGGCGCCGAGCGGCAAGCGCATCTCGCTGCACGCGGAGACGAATTCCATCATGGAGCGGCGCGAGACGCGCCTGCGCGAGGCCGGGCGCACCGAGGCGCTCGCCCATATCGCCTCGCGCCCGGCGGTGGTCGCGGTCGAGGCGGTCAGCCGCGCCGCGATCCTCGCCGAATGGACCGGCGCGCGCATCCACATCCTGCACATGTCCTCGGCCGAGGAACTGCGCCCGCTGCGCGAAGCCAAGGCGCGCGGGGTCGACGTCACGGGAGAGACCTGCCCGCATTATCTGATGCTCTCGACCGACGACTACGCGCGGCTTTCCGGGGT
>DASZJC010000406.1:0-3474 GCA_035948495.1 Xanthobacteraceae bacterium
GCGCCCGATCATTCCCCATCGCCTGGTGCTGCTGGCGGAGCCGTTCTTCGTCGTCGGCCTCGTCGCCGCGCTCGTCCTTCCGGTCGCGCACGACATCCTGCTGCTGATTGCGATCAATCTCGCGGCGTTCTTCGTCATCGCCCTGACCTGCCACGGCGAGCTGGCGAAGCGCCGCCCGCCGGCCGAGCATCTCACCGCCTTCTTTCTATGGATGTCGGCCGGCGGCATGATCGGCGGCCTGTGCGCGGCGCTCGTCGCCCCGCTGATATTCAACTGGATCGCCGAATATCCGTTGCTGATCGTGCTGGCGGCGGTGTGCCGGCCCGGCCTGTCCTTCCCGCTCGGCCGGCGCGAGTGGACGCTGATCGCATGCGCGGTCGCGCTGGCGCTTTATCTCGCGGCGCCGGCGCTCGGCTTCGGCTTCGACGTCGAGGAACGCACGTTCCAGATCGTCATCGGCGGCCTGCTGCTGCTGGCGCTCGCGGTCGAGGTGTTGGGCTGGCAGGCGCCGCTCGCGTTCGCCGGGCTGATCGCGATCACCTTCATGCTGGCGCGGCTCTACGAGCCGGACGCCGAGCGGCGCCAGACCGTGCGCAGCTTCTTCGGCGTGCTCAAGATCATGCAGACCGCGGACAACAGATTCCGCGTGCTGATGCACGGCACCACCATCCACGGCGCCGAGCGCACCGCTGACATCTTCGCCGGCCCGGGGCAACGCACCCCCGAGCCGCTCACCTATTATCATGCCAATTCCGCGCTCACCCGCGCGCTCGAGGCCGCGCGCGCGCGCAAGGGCGAGCCGATGCGGGTGGCGGTGATCGGGCTCGGCACCGGAACCTTCGTCTGCTGGGCCCAGCCGGGAGACGCCTGGGACATCTACGAGATCGACCCGGCGGTGGTGCGGATCACCGCCGGGCAGAAGCGGTTCACCTTCCTGTCGAGTTGCGCGCCGCAGACCCCGATCATCATGGGCGACGCGCGCCTGAAACTCGCCGAGGCGCCCGACGGCGCGTACGACTTCATCATGGTCGACGCGTTCTCCTCCGACACCATCCCGGTCCATCTGCTCACGCGCGAGGCGATGCAGGTTTACGCCGCCAAGCTCGCGCCCCACGGCATGGTGGCGATGCACGTGTCGAACCGGCACCTCGAGCTGTCCTCGGTGGTGGCCGGCATCGCCCAGGCGAACGGGCTCAAGACCCGCACCAACCCGGGCACTGCGGACGACGAGCACGAGGACGACAACGCGTACAAGTTCACCTCGACCGTGGTGATCGCGGCGCGGGCGGACGAGGATTTCGGCGTGCTGGGCGGCCCGGACGACTTTGCCTGGCCGGTGGTCACGGCCCCGCCGGGGCAGCGCATCTGGACCGACGATTATTCCAACATCGTCGGCGCCATCGTGCGCCACATGCGGGAGTGAGCGCGGCCTACTTGTCGCGGGTCGCCAGCAGATCGAGCCGGCGCGGCGCCTCGGCGGAGCCGTACGCCTTCGCCTTCTCGTACCAGCGGCGCGCCATCGCGACATCCGGCGTGACCCCGAAAATGCCGAGCGAGCGCAGCACGATCGGATCGTAGGTCGCGCCGAGCGCCAGCGCTGCTTGCGCGTCGCGCGCTTCGGCCGCCGGCCGCAGCGTCAGACGGGCGGCAGCGATGTCGCCCGCCGCGGCGAGCGCCTGGCCGCGCTTGAGGAGCGCCGCAATCTCATCGGCCGTGAGCTCGGGCGACGGCGCGGCCTGCGCCGGCTCACCGGTGGGCGGAGCCACCGCGGTCGCAACGCGTGCGGGAGCGAGCGCCGCGGGCGTCGCCGGTGCGGCCGCAACCGGCGCGGACGGGTCGGCCAGCGCCACTTGCTGCTGCGGCTCGCTCGCCCCTTCGGCGACGATCGGCGGCTCCTGCGGCTTGGCCGCGGGTGCGGAGAACCGCGATCCGAACGAGATCGACGTCTCGGCCGGCTCGGTTGCGCCGGTCGATTCCGGCAGGGACAGCTTGCCGATGGCAAGGAGCGCGACGACCGCGGCCGCCGATCCGGCGATGGCGAGGCGGCCCAGGATGCCCAACAGGCGATATCGGCGCAGGCGCGAGCGCCGTACCTCCCACGGATCCGGGACGATGCCTGGATCGAGCGAGCGCGGCACGCGGAAGTCGTCGATGAGAAACTGCTGGTCGTCGACCGGCGGGGTTGCCGCGAGCGGCGGGGCCTGTTCGCTGCGGATCACCGCTTCATCGCGCCCGATCGCGTCGTCGGTCTCGTCGGCATCCGGGCCGGCGATGTCGGGCACGAGCGGACTGCGAATGGGCGCTCGGCGTTGCCCCAGCGGGGCGTTGCGGACCCAGCGCGGCGCATAGGGCGAGGGGTCGCCGGGATCATAGATTCGATCCGTAGGGCTGCTCATGGATCGCCTCCTGAGGACTCAAACGCTACCGACTGACGGAACACGACGCGCGCTCAGCGTCATGGCCGGGCTTATCCCGGCCATCACGCCTGCAATTTGCTGAAGCCCTTTCAAGACGCGGATGCCCGGCACAAGCCGGGCATGACGCGCAATTTCGCCGTCCGATGTGTGGATTTTATCCGCCGGCCCGGAAACGGGGGCGGTTGAAGCGCCAGTCATGAAAGCCGCAGCAACTTCACTCGTGCGCCTGCCCTTGCGGGCGGGTCGCCGCCGACTTCCCACCATTACTCCCCCTGAACGCACCGGTCGTTAACGCCGCCACACACACAACTTGCGCAACCGGCTCACCTGTCTTCGTCCTCGTCGGACTGGATTCACCTCGATTGAGAGAGATTGTCGCGCGTCTTGCAGACACGCTGGTATGCACCGCGAGTATGTCGTGATTGAGGCCCAAGCGGTACGATATCGTGCCGTTCGTCCAATATGGTTTGGTGAACCATCGGTAAAGTCGTGGGCAACGACTGCGACAATACTTGACTCTATTTTGGCTCAAGACTTCATGTTAACCAACAATTAACAAACAAACCATGGTTTACGAAATCGATGCCATGATTGCGCGGGACGGCGTGCCGGATATTCATGATCGGGGCAACCGACGCGCGGCGCCTGCCACAATCCGGGCGGGGCTTGGGCGCTCGGTCTGCGAGGCGCGCCGGCGCCGGCTTGACCCGGGCGGTCCCTCGCCTCAATCTCGCTGCAGAATCCCACCGAAAGGCAGCCCCATGACCTTCCGCATCGCCGTCGTCCAGCCGATCTCCCATGCTCCCGGCGGGGCCGAGGCCAACGTCGCCGACGCGGTGAGCTTTATCGAGCGCGCGGCGGACGAGGGGGCCGATTTCGTCTGTTTCCCGGAGACCTATCCGGGCCCCTGGCGCATGCCCGCGACGTTCGATCCGACACCGGCGCTCGCCGAAGCGGCGGTCGAGCACGGCGTGCACGCGGTGTTCGGCACCATCGAGCCGCTCGACGCCAAGGCGGCGACCGCCCACAATCTGATCGTGATGGCCTACCCGGACGG
>DASZJC010000407.1:0-4638 GCA_035948495.1 Xanthobacteraceae bacterium
GATGCCTTTGTGGAACGAGGTCAGGTCGTACTTTTCGTTGGGCGAATGCACCCGATCGTCGTCGAGCCCGAAGCCGACCAGGAGCGAATCGAGGCCGAGCACGTGCTTGAAATCGCCGACGATCGGAATCGAGCCGCCGGAACCCACGGCGACGGCCTTGCGGCCCCATTCGGCCGCGAGCGCCGCCCGTGCCTTGCCGAGGACCGGGCTGTCGTAGGGCAGTTGGAGCGCCGGGCTTCCGGCATGGCTCAGGAACTCGACCGAGCAGTCGGCCGGCAATCGCTCGCGCACGAAGGCGCGGAACGCGGTGCGGATCTTGTCCGGATCCTGATCGCCGACCAGGCGGAACGACACCTTGAGCGACGCCGCCCCCGGGATGACGGTCTTGGCGCCTTCCCCGGTATAGCCGCCCACGATGCCGTTCACGTCGCACGTCGGCCGCGTCGAGATTTGTTCGATCAAGCTGCGGTTCTTTTCACCGGCGGGAATTTTTAGGCCCACCGGGCCAAGGAAGTCCTCCGGGGTGAGATCGAGCGCCTCGAAGTCCGCCTTGATGTCCGCCGGCAACTCCCGCACGCCGTCGTAGAATCCCGGAACCGTCACGCGGCCGTCCTTGTCGTGCAGCGCGGCAATGATGTCGGCCATGACGTGGATCGGGTTTCGTGCAGCCCCGCCGAAAAGCCCGGAGTGGAGATCGCGATCGGCCGCCCGCACCCGCACTTCTTCGTACAGCAGCCCGCGCAAGGACGTGGTCACCGCCGGCGTCTCCGCGTTCCACATTCCGGTGTCGCACACCATCGCCATGTCGAGGCGAAACTCGGCGGCGTTGTCGCGCACGAACCCGAACAGATTGGCGGAGCCGCATTCCTCTTCGCCTTCGATCATCATGGTGATCGGCAGCGGCAGCTTGCCGGTGACGGCCTTGAACGCCCGGCAGGCCTCGACGAAGGTCATCAGCTGGCCTTTGTCGTCGCAGGCCCCGCGCCCACGAATGACTTTGCGCCCATTCGGCAGGGCAGCAATGCGCGGCTCGAACGGCGGCGTCTCCCACAAATCGAGCGGATCGACGGGCTGCACGTCGTAATGGCCGTAGAACAGCGCGCGCGGGCCCGAACCGTCGGCACCCTTCCCGACCACGACGGGATGCCCCGCCGTCGGGCGAATGCTGCAATCGAACCCGACGCTCGCCAAATCCTTGGCGACGTGCTCTGCCGCGGCGCGACACTGCGGTTTGTAGGCCGGGTCGGTCGAAATCGATGCGATTCGCAGCAGCGCGAACAGTCGATCGAGGCTTTGCTCGAGATTCTGGTCGATGCGGTCGAGGACGGCGTCGAGAACGGCCATGGTTTGCTCCGTCATCCTGTGGCTTCAACCGCCGACGGTCGGGGCGGCATGTAACGCGGACGGCTCTTATAGTGCGTGCGATCGAGGCTGGCCACCGGCTCAACATGGGGGCCCGGGTGTTGCAGCAACGCAACGCCGCGTCCGGATCATAGTTGCACGCCGCGCGAGACGCTTGTATTCCGCCGTCGCGCCGTTCAAGATGATGAGAACCCGTCGCAGTGCGGGGATCATGAGGGGAACATGGACGAACTCGTCAGTCGGTTGGTCGCCCCAACGGGCATCGACCGAATGATCGCGGAACATCCCACCGGCGTCATTTACATCCTCCCGCCCTGTGTCAGTGAGTTAGGCGGCGCGACCCTTGGTGCGACCCGCGAACTTGGCCAATTCACCTGACGCAAGGAACATTTGCGGCGGCGCGGTCTGCATTCGTGGGACCCCGGCGCAGGCGGACGAAATCGGGAGTGCCTCATGTCCTACGCCATCATGGACATCAACGGAATTGGGCCGTTGATGGCGGCGAAGCTGAAGGCGGTCGGCATCAGAACAACGGCGAAGTTGCTCGAGACGGCCAAGAGCGCCAAGGGGCGCAAGACGCTTGCCGCCCGGATCGGGGTCGACGAGAGGACCATCCTGCGGTGGGCCAACCTCGCCGACCGCATGCGGATCAAAGGCGTGGGCGAGGATTACGCCAAGCTGCTCCAGGCGGTCGGGGTCGATACCGTCAAGGAGCTCAAGTACCGCAATGTCGCCAAGCTCGCCTCGGCCATGCGGGATGCCAACAAGAAGAACAAGCTGGTGCGCCTGCTTCCCTCGGAACGGCGGGTGCAGCGCTGGATCGATCACGCCAAGCAATTGCCCTTGAAGATAACCTATTGAGGCAGACGACGTTCCTCCGTCCTCCGGTCGTGTCTCAGTTTGACGGCGGGGAGGCCATAAAATGCGGGTACTGCTATGAGTAGATGGAGTCGCGTACTCGGCTTCGGCGCCGGCGTGGTAATGATCGTTGGCGGCCTATTGGGATTGGAAGGCTATAGATCGGGTTGGGTGCTGGGCGGCGCCGCTGCTGCCGCTGGGGCACTCGTCGTTAGCGGCGCGTTGGGAGCCAGGAAGCGCTCCGGCTAAAGCCCAAGTCAGGAAAGCCCGTGCCGGCGACTCGACGGCACGGAAGAAGCCGTCACAATCAAGAAGAAGCCGTCACAATCAAACTGAGACACGACCCCGTCCGCCGGTCGCTTGACAAAAGTCCCGCTGGCGGCGCAAAGCGCCGGGCGTGAGCATTGTGCCTCGCCGCACCGCGTCGGAGCGCGAAGTCCCCGATTCCGCGCTCCATCCGCTCGACCGGCTGCTCGCCGCGCGCCGGCCGATCGTGATGGGCATTCTCAATTTGACTCCGGACTCGTTTGCCGACGGCGGGCGCTTCGACGAGCCCGCGAAGGCCCTCGCACACGCCGAACGCATGATCGCGGACGGTGCCGACATCATCGACGTCGGCGGGGAATCCACGCGTCCCTACCGCGGAATGCGTCCGGTTTCCGCCGATGACGAGCTTGCCCGCCTGATGCCGGTGCTGCCACAGGTCATCGCCCTGGGCGTCCCGGTCTCGATCGACACGTTGAAGGCGGAGATTGCCGCGCGTGCGCTCGCGGCCGGGGCTGCCATGGTCAACGACGTCTGGGGATTGCAACGCGACCCCGAGATGGCCGCCGTGGTCGCCGCGCATGGAGTTCCGGTGGTGGTCGCCCACAATCGCGAGGCTGCCGATCCCGCGCTCGACATCCTCGCCGACATCGAGGCTTTTTTCTCCCGCTCGCTCGACATCGCGGCGCGTGCCGGCATCGCGCGCAACCGCATCGTGCTCGACCCCGGAATCGGCTTCGGCAAGACCCCCGAGCAAAGCCTTGCGGCGATCGCCGGACTCGGTCGCCTGCGCGCGTTCGGGTTGCCGCTGCTGATCGGCCTTTCGCGCAAGCGCTTCATCAATGCGGTCGTGCCGTCGGCGCCGCAGGACCGGCTCGCCGGGTCGATCGCCGGCAACGTGCTGGCGGTGCTCGAGGGCGCCGCGATCGTGCGGGTGCACGACGTCGCCGAGACCGTGCAAGCGTTGCGCGTCGCCGCAGCGATCCGGGCGGCGCGATGACCTCTATGCTGCGCGGCCGCTATGGCTGAGGCCCTGGTCGGGCTGGGCGGCAACATCGGGGACGTGCGAACGGCCCTCGATCGTGCCGTGGCCGCCTTCTGCGATGGGACCGACGTGCGACTCCTCGCCCAGTCGTCCGATTATGCGACCCCGCCGTGGGGGGTCGTGGATCAACCTGCCTTCGTCAACCGGTGCATCGTCGTTGCCACCGCCCTGACGCCGCGCGCGTTGCTCGACCGGGCGCTCGCGGTCGAGCGGACGCTCGGGCGCGATCGCAGTCGCGAGCAACGCTGGGGGCCGCGCGCGATCGACATCGACCTTCTCGCTTACGACGACGTCGCGCTCGACGAGCCCGGGCTGACCCTGCCGCACCCGCGACTGCTGGAACGGGCGTTCGTGCTGGTGCCGCTTGCCGAAATTGTGCCGGACCGGATCGTCGCCGGAGTACGCGTGC
Organism: Xanthobacteraceae bacterium; assembly: GCA_035948495.1. Lineage (GTDB taxonomy): Bacteria > Pseudomonadota > Alphaproteobacteria > Rhizobiales > Xanthobacteraceae > AP-16. Next base: position 3,939 of record DASZJC010000407.1, read on the forward strand.
GCGATGCGCTCGCCCGGCTCGACACCCGCGGCATCGAGCGCTTGGAATCTCGTCCGTGATCCATTGGCCTGCGCGCGGGACCGTGGCAATTTCGGCCCGCGACATGTGGAGCAACCGTGACGAGCGAGGCGAAGTCCGAAGTCTTTCCGCTGGCGGCCGAGTTTCCCGCGGCGAGCCGCGAGGATTGGCTCAAGCTCGTCGCCGCCGCGCTCAAGGGGGCGCCGTTCGAGAAGCTCGTCAGCCGCACCTATGACGATCTGCGCATCGAGCCGCTCTACGGGCGCGATCCGGATGCCCAGCCGATCCCCGGCCGCGCGCCCGGAGCATCATGGCAGGTGCTCGCCCGGGTGGATCACCCTGATGCCGCCGCCGCCAATGCGGAGGCGCGCCACGACATCGAGAACGGCGCCACCGGACTCGCGGTTACGTTCGCCGGCGCAATCGGAGGCTACGGCTACGGGATCGAGGCATCCGGGGATGCGCTCGCGCGTGTGTTCGAGAATATCGATCTTGGGTCCGGCCTTGCCGTCGAACTCGACCTCGGCTGGCAGGGCAAGGACGCGCCACGCCTTCTCGCCGAGCTGGTCGAGCGCAAGGGCGTTGTTCCGGCTGCGACCAGGATTCGCTTCGGCCTCGATCCCATCGGCGCCATGGCAATCGCTGGCGGAAGCCCATTCGCGTGGGCCGAGACGGCTGCGTC
>DASZJC010000408.1:0-9960 GCA_035948495.1 Xanthobacteraceae bacterium
GGTGTGCGGGCTCTATTTCAGCCACCCGCAGAGCCATTATTTCGGCGTCGGCCGGATCGAGCGCGACCAGGTCGAGGACTACGCGCGGCGCAAGAACTGGAGCATTGCCGAGGCCGAGCGCTGGCTCGCACCCATCCTCAACTACGACCCGTCGCCGGCGCGCCAGGCGGCGGAGTAACGTTCACGCCCGACTAACCACCGCGACGAACATCGACCGCCCCTTACGTAGTTCACCGGATGACGCGGTGAATCTGCGCCGCCAAATGGGGCGCAGATGTCAGCGATCACCTCGCTCGATGCCCCCCGCGCCACCTTCCGGGCGAGTCCGCACCCACCCGGTCGCGTCACGCCGTGGCGACGCATTCTCCACGGCTTGCCGTTCGTTGCGGCAGGAGCCCTCGGCCTCGCGCTGTCGGTTGCCGCGTGGTTTGCCTTCTGGCACCGGGATGGCGAACTCGCAAGGCTCGAGTTCGAGTCGATTGCCGCGAACAAGGCCGGGTCGCTGCAAAATGGGCTGGATCAGTATCTCAACAAACTGGTGGCGTTGCGGGCGTTGTTCCAGTCCATCGACGCGGTCGGCCGCGAGCAATTCGAGACCTTCGCCGATCAGCTCGTGCGCGATCAGACCGCCATCCTGAGGGTCAATTGGGTCCCGCGCGTCGAGCGTGACGAGCGCATTGCATACGAGCGTGCGGCGGCGGGCGACGGCGTCACCGACTACCAATTCAAGGCCGTGGCCGAAGACGAAAGGCTGTCTCTCTCGCCCGAGCGCGACGAGTATTTTCCGATCTTCTATTCGACCGCGCCGCGCGGCACCCACGACCTCTATGGCATCGATCTCGGATCTCCGAAGCGGCGACCACCGCTCGAGCTCGCCCGCGACAACGATCGGCTCGGCGCCGCCGGGAATGTCATGCTGCACACCGGCGTCGGCGATCGGCACGGCTTCTTCGTCGTGCTGCCGGTGTACCGGCGCGGCCTGCCGCACGATAATGTGGAGGATCGGCGGCGCAATCTCGTCGGTTTCATCCACGCCGCGTTTCAAATCGAGGCATTGATCGAGTCCCTTCTGGCGGCCACGGGGTCGCACGGGTTGGACTTCCATCTGTTTGCCTACGACGCCGCCCCGAACGCCTTGCCGGTCCACTCCCACGTCTCGCCCGTGGATACGACGCCGATCGAGTGGAACACAAAAGCCGCAGTCGCCGCCGGACCACACTGGTCGGGAGAACTGCGCGCCGGCGATGCCCGCTGGGCGCTCGTCATGACTCCGATGTCGGGTGGGCCAGCGCACGCCGGCTACGATCGCGCCTGGATCGTGCTGGTCGCCGGGTTACTGATCAGCGCCGGTGCGGTGGCCTACATGTGCGCTTCGGCCCGCCACGCCGACCGCCTTGTGCTGGCAAACCGCAAGGTCTCCGAGCTGGCGCGGATCGACGCGCTTACCGGGCTTGCCAACCGGCGGGCCTTTCTCGAGCGATTGACGGCGGTCTTCGCCCAGGCGCGGCGCGGCCGCGAAGCGTTTGCCGTGCTCTATTTCGATCTCGACCATTTCAAGGACGTGAACGATACCCAGGGCCACCCGGTCGGCGATGAGCTGCTGCGCCACGTCGCGGAACGCGTCAAGAAGATCGTCCGGCGGACCGACCTCGTCGCGCGTTTCGGCGGCGACGAGTTTGCCGTGCTGGAGATGGATGTCGCCGAGTTCGCAGGAGCCGGCGTGCTGGCGGACAAGATCGGCAAAGCCCTTGCCGCGCCTTATGCGATCGGCGCCAACGGGGTACACATCACGGCGAGCATCGGGATCGCGCGATTTTCCGAGACCGTTGCCGATCCGGAAGCCCTCCTGATGCAGGCCGACCTCGCGCTCTATCGGGCAAAGGAGGATGGCCGCAATTGCTTCCGTTTCCACAGCGACGAACTCGACTGGCAGGTGCGCGAGCGCGTGACGATTGCGGCCGAGTTGCGCCAAGCCGTCGATCGCGGCGAGCTCGAGCTGTACTACCAGCCGCAGGTCGAGCTCGGCAGCGGGCGGATCGTCGGCCTCGAGGCGCTGTTGCGCTGGAACAATGCGAGGCGGGGAACGGTGCCGCCGTCGATTTTCATTCCGATCGCCGAGCGGACCGGCAGCATTCTGCCGATCGGGCAATGGGCGTTCGATCAGGCCTGCCGGCAGCTGCGGCTGTGGCAGGATCAACGCATCGCACCGGCCTTCGTGGCTGTGAACTGTTCCGCCCTCCAGTTCAAGGCGCTGTCCGAGCTCGAGCGCACCATCGCCGACAGCCTGGCGCGATGGGACATCTCACCACAGCGAATGGAGATCGAGCTTACCGAGAGCGTCTTGATGGACGTGACGCAGCAGCAGAGCGGCACGCTGGAGCGGCTTCGAGAGCTCGGTCTCGGCATCGCGATCGACGATTTCGGCACGGGCTATTCGTCGCTCAACTACCTGACGAAGTACCCGGTCAACCGGCTGAAGATCGCGCAGGAGCTGGTGTTCGGCGTGACCACCGATTCCCGCAACGCGACGGTGGTGCGAACCGCCATTCGCCTTGCCCACGAGCTCAACATCGACTTCGTCGCTGAGGGGGTGGAGAACGAAGCGCAGATGAAATTCCTCATTGCGGCCGGCTGCGAGCGAGCACAAGGCTATTATTTCAGCCGGCCGGTGGACGCGCGGCACGCCAGCGAGCTGTTGCGCCAGGGCTGGATCAGGCCGGGAAAGAATTCGCTGCGCGTCGTCGCGACGACAGCCGCGTGATCGAACCCCGCCGGGCGCGAACGCCTGCGCGTTCAAGCGATACGCTCGGGATCACTGCATGGAACTAAAAAGCAAACACCGGGGAGCGGGGTCCCCGGTGTTCGGTGCCGCCGGTTGCGGCGGCGATCGTTCGGCCTTTGGCGTTGTCGTTGGACTTATCTCGAACTCAGAATGCACCCAGCAGGACGGCGCAGACGAACAGAAACACTGCGCACACCGCCAGGACATTCAGCCTCAAGGCAAGGTCCACGTCAGGGCCTCCCTCATGGTTGATGGCGCAATATAGCAGAAGCGCCCCGCGGTCCGAAGCACCAAACGTGCTGCGGTGCGGCAGGTTCCCGCGCGATTCCGGCTGCGGCGGCTAAGCGATTGAATCAGCGGGGCAAAAAATTTTTGCGCGGGAGGCAGCCTGTGAACAGGTCGGCGGCCTGCTCAGGTAACTGCGTAGGTCGGCTCAGGCATTTACAGCATGACCCGGAAAAAGCCTGCCCCGGACTGGATCCGGGGTAGGTGCGGGGTTCCCGCCTGCGCGAAGCCCTCGTACGGTTCGTCGTTTGGCTTGATGCTTCGGCGGGCGAAGGCAGGTCAGAAAAAATCATGCTCCAACAATTAGCTAACATGGGATGACGTTATCTTTCGCACGCGCGCGAAGAAATATCATCCCGCGTTTGTGCGCGCGGCCAGCGCCAGCTCGACGAAACGGGCCGCGGCGAGCGCGCTGCGATCCTGGCCGAACGGGCCGACGACCTGGACGCCGAGCGGCAGACCGGTGTCATCGCGCAGTCCCGGGATGTTGACGCACGGGGTTCCCATCAAGGTCCACAGGCGATTGAAAGTCGCCGGGCCGGTCGAGGCGAGGCTGTGCGGCGCGGCGCCGGGCGCCGACGGCGTGAGGATGGCGTCTGCGTCGGCCATCAGCTCGGCGAGGGCCTGGCGCGCCCGTTTGGTGATGCGGCGCGCGGCATCGTAGGTGTCCGCGTCGATGGCGGCGGCGGAATCGAGTAGGGCGCGCAACTGCGGCCCGAGCTGGTCGCGGTAGTTGTCGTACTCGAAGGCGAGGGCGCGATAGGCCTCGTAGTCCTGCACCGTGCCGTGGGCGTCGAACGCGTCTTCGAGGATCGGCGGCAGGGCTACGTCGCTCACCTTGGCGCCGGCCGCCTCCGCCGCCCGCGCCGCCGTCTCGACGGCGCCGCGCATCGCCTCGCTCGCGTCGTTCCAGATGTGCGTGCGCGCCAGGAGGATACGTGGTGCCGCGGGCGCGCTTTGGTCGACGCGCAGGTCGCGCCCGGTGATCGCGGCCGCCGCGAACGCCACGTCGGGGACGCCCGCCGCGAACAGGCCGGCGGTGTCGAGATGCCAGGAGAAGCATTTCATGCCGACGGTCGGCAGCAGCTTGTACGACGGCTTGAACCCGGCGACGCCGCAGTACGCCGCCGGCCGGATGACGGAGCCGCCGGTCTGGCTGCCGACCGCGACCGGCACCATGCCGGCGGCGACCGCAGCGGCAGAGCCGGACGACGAGCCGCCCGGGGTGTGGGCGGGATTGTGCGGGTTGCGGGTCTTGCCGGGGCGCATATGCGCGAGTTCCGTCGTCACCGTCTTGCCGATGACGATGCCGCCGGCGCGCCGGATCATCGACACCAGGGCGGCGTCGCTCGCCGGGCGATGCCCGGCAAGGAACGTGGTGCCGTAGCCGGTGGGGAAGTCGACGGTGTCGAGAATGTCCTTCACGCCGACCGGCAGCCCGTGCAGCGGCGCCGCCGCGACCGCCGGATCCTGCGCGCGCCGGCGCGCCGCCTCGACATCGAGCGCGATGAAGGCGCCGACCTCGTCCTCGCGCGCGGCGATGGTCTCGGCGCACATGTCGACGACGGCCGCCGGCGTGAGTTCGCCGGCCTCGATTCGCCGGGCAAGGTCGAGCGCGGAAAGCATCGGCGGATCCTTCGATCAGAGCGAGTGCCGGCGCGATGTGCCCGAACGGGCTTGCGCAATCAAGGGCCACACGCTGCTATGAAACCGACAGGCGCGGGAGGACATTCACATGGCTCGCCGATTGATCGACATCAGCGTTCCGTTGCGGGCGGGCATCGCCAGCGACCCGCCCTACATGCTGCCGCAGATCGCCTACGACGATCACCACGCGACCGCGCCGCGCATGGCCGAATACATGGGCGTGCGCGTCGACCAGTTTCCCGACGGCGAATTCGCGGCGGTCGAGCGCTGCGAGATCAGCACCCACAACGGCACCCATCTCGATGCGCCCTACCACTACTTCTCGACCATGAATCACGCGCTTAAATCCGGCGGCGAGCCGTCGTGGCGCATCGATGAGGTGCCGCTCGAATGGTGTTTCGCGCCGGCGGTGAAGCTCGACTTCCGGCATTTCCCCGACGGTTACGTCGCGACGCCCGGCGACGTGGAGGCCGAGCTCAAGCGCATCGGCCACGCCATCCGGCCGCTCGAGATCGTGGTGGTCAACACGCGCGCCGGCAGCCGCTACGGCGAGGCGGATTTCCTCGACGCCGGCTGCGGCATGGGCAAGGCGGCGACCCTGTGGCTGCTCGAGCGCGGCGTGCGCCTGGTCGGCACCGACGGCTGGAGCTGGGACGCGCCGTTCTCCTTCACCCGGCAGCGCGTGCAGGAAACCGGCAACGTCGACCTGATTTGGGAAGGGCACCGCGCCGGCCGCGAGATCGGCTACTCGCATCTGGAGAAGCTGCACAATCTGGAACTGCTGCCGGCCGACGGGTTCGAGATCGTTTGTTTTCCGGTCAAGGTGCACCGCGGCTCCGCCGGCTGGACCCGCGCGGTGGCGATCCTGCCGGGGCGCGCATGAGGCGCGTAGCGCCGCGTGCTAACGCGTGCTCGTCAGTCCGAACGGGCCACATCGGCCGCCCGCGCGCGTGCATTACAAGACCGAGCGGCACGCGCGCTGGCGGCAAAATCAAGACATTGAGCAATCCTTAACGGAATTCCTCGCATTCTCCGCGCCATGGCGCGTAGTATTGCCAAGTATCTCGTCGTCTCCATCGTCCTCGTGATGCTCGACGCGTGCGGCCGCAGCTGGTTTGCGGAACGCCCCCCATGGCGCCACGACGCGGAGGTTGCGTGCCTCAAGTCGGGCGCCGTGAAAGAGAGCCCGGGGATTGCCGAGCTGCGGCCGATCCAGGGGCCGGGCATCTGCGGCGCGGATTTCCCCCTGAAGGTTACGGCCCTGGGCGAGAGCGGACCGCTCGGGTTTGCCGACGATCCACGTCCGCCCGGCGCCATCCCGCAATATTCCCCGGTTCCGCCGCGCGCGCCCCCCATGGCCGGACCGATCGGGCCATCCGCTCCGGCCTACGGCACGCCGGCGCCGTACCAGCCGGCGGCCGCGTCCGGCGCGCCGCTGCCGATTACGCCGACCGAGTTCGACCAGCCGGTCGCGGACGGGCCCGGCCCCTACACGGCGCCCTATCCGGGGCGGCCGGCTTACGGCGCGGCGCCCGACACCTATCCGGCGCAACCATCCCCGGTGATCGAGACCGTGCCGCTCGGGCCCTCGCGCGACCTTGCGGGCTCGCAAGTCTCGGTGACACCGGCCGCGACGCTTGCCTGTCCGCTGGTCTCCGCGCTCGACAATTGGATGGCAAACGGCGTGCAGCCGGCGGCGCGGCGCTGGTTCGGCCAGCCGGTCGTCGAGATCAAGCAAATCTCCGCCTATTCCTGCCGGTCGATGAACGGCCAGCGCGGCGCGCCCATCTCCGAGCACGCCTTCGGCAATGCCCTCGATGTCGCCGCCTTCACCTTGGCGGACGGCCGCAAGGTGACGGTGCGCGACGGCTGGCACGGCCAGCCGGAGGAGCGCGCGTTCCTGCACGACGTGCATGCGAGCGCCTGCCGGCTGTTTGCGACGGTGCTGGCGCCGGGCTCGAACGCCTTCCACTACGACCACATGCACGTGGATCTCGCGCGCCACGCCAGCGGCCGCTCGATCTGCGAACCGGCGCCGATTCCGGGCGACCTCATCGCCGGCGCCCGCGGACCGCTCGTCACCGGCTCGATTGTGTCGCGCCGTGTGCGCCCGGTGGCGAGCCGCCCCAAGCCCGGCCCCGTTCGCGACGAGCGATTGCCGATCGCCGTGCCGGGCGAGGATTGAGCGCGGCGAAATTGCGCCGTTGGCGGCATCCCGATACGATCGCGCCCTTCTGCGTCTTCCCGCGAGGAGAGTCGCCGCATGGCAATAATCCACGACATCGCCGTCAACCACTTGCGGCCGACGCAGATCACGGTCGGGATGATCGAGGTCCATGAGAAGATCAAGCACCTCAAGGAGCTGCGCGACCGCCCGCATCACTTGAAGGACTTTCTCGCCAACAACCTGATTCCGGTGGTTAAGGGCCCCGAGGACAAATTTTTCGTCACCGACCATCACCATCTCGGCCGCGCCATCTGGGAGGCGGGTATCGACGGCGCGTCGCTCGACGTCGGCGCCGACCTTTCGAACCTCGCCGATCCCGCATTCTGGCAAGAGATGGACCGGCGGAAATTAGTTCATCCCTATGACGATCGGGGCCACAAGCAGGACTTCGACCGCATCCCCCACCACGTGAAGCAGCTGCTCGACGACCCCTATCGCAGCCTCGCGGCCCATGTCCGTTATGCCGGCGGCTACGACAAGACCCCGACGCCGTTCGCCGAGTTCCAGTGGGCCGATTTCTTCCGCCCGCGCATCAAGGCGGAACTGTTGAAAGACGATTTCGACAAGGCGGTCCGGCAGGCGCTGACGTTCGCCGGCAGCGCCGCCTGTGAGAAACTGCCGGGCTACATCGAGCGCAAGTAGAGGCCTTCACCTCTCCGCGCCGGGAAGAGGTCGACAGGCGGCCTTCCGTCGCGGTTCTCCGCACCGAGGCACATTTGCAGTAAGCAAATTTATGCCTGCGGATGCTGCCGACAATTTCACTTCGGGTGACCTCATCGCGCGTGCCCGCCGGCGCTCCGTCCCGCGCGCGCCCCGGCCAACGAGCGGCACCATCGCTCGTCATCGCCCGCGCAGGCGGGCATGAGATACGGGGCGCGCAACAAACATCAACGTCATCCTGAGGAGGCCGCTCGCGGAAGTGAGCGGCCGTCTCGAAGGATGGAAGCAAGCTCGATGTTTGCGGCCGTCCTTCGAGACGCGCGCGACTTCGTCGCGCGCTCCTCAGGATGACGGCGGAGTTTGTTTCATGGCCCGATTTCGCGGAGCATGACGCACTCAAGGGTGACCGGTATAATTCTTAGTTCCGCCGCTGGCGCGGATCGCCGTAGCCGCCGGCGGTCGGGGTCTGGATGACGATCGCCTCATCGGCGTCGATCGTGGTCTCGTCGCAGCCCTGCAGCCGCTCCATGCGGCCGTCCTTGCGCCGCACCCAGTTCTCGCCGATCTGGCCGGCCTCTCCCCCCGCGAGCCCGAACGGCGGCACCCGGCGGTGACCCGAGAGGATCGTGCAGTCCATCTTCTCGAGGAAGCGGATGGTGCGTCTTATGCCGTTGCCGGCGTTCCACCGGCCGCGCCCGCCGGAATCGGGGCGGATGTGGAAGTCCTCGAGCAGGACCGGGTAGCGGAACTCCAGCACCTCGGGATCGGTGAGCCGCGTGTTGGTCATGTGGGTGTGCACCGCGTCGGTGCCGTCGAAGCCCGGCCCCGCCGGCGAGCCCGAGCAGATCGTCTCGTAATACTGATATTTGTCGTTGCCGAAATTGAGGTTGTTCATGGTGCCCTGGGCGGCGGCGAGCGCGCCGAGCGCGCCGAACAAACAATTGGTCACCGCCTGGGAGGTCTCGACGTTGCCGGCGACGACGGCGGCCGGATATTGCGGCGTGAGCATCGAGCCCGGCGGGATGACGATGCGGATCGGCCGCAGGCAGCCGGCGTTCATCGGAATATCGTCGTCGACCATGACGCGGAACACGTAGAGCACGGCCGCGCGGGTGACCGGCTCGGGCGCGTTGAAATTGGTCGGCTGCTGCGGCGAGGTGCCGGTGAAGTCGACGGTCGCTTCGCGCCTGTTCTTGTCGACCGTGATCCTCACCTTGATGAAGGTGCCCTGGTCCATTTCATATGAAAAAGCGGAATCGTGCAGCCGGTCGATCACCCGGCGCACGCTCTCGGCCGCGTTGTCCTGCACGTGGTGCATGTAGGCCTTGACCACGTCGAGGCCGAACTGGGCGACCATCTTGCGCAATTCCTGCACGCCCTTCTCGTTGGCGGCGATCTGCGCCTTGAGGTCGTTGACGTTCTGCAGCGGGTTGCGCGCCGGATATTTGGCGCCGGTGAGCGCGTCGTAGAGCGCCTGCTCGCGGAAGCGGCCGCCGTCGACCAGCTTGAAGTTGTCCATGTAGACGCCTTCCTGCTCGATATCGACGGCATTGGGCGACATGGACCCCGGCGAGATGCCGCCCACGTCGGCGTGGTGGCCGCGGCTCGCCACCCAGAACAAAATCTCGCGCTGCGCGTCGTCGAACACCGGCGTGCACACCGTGATATCGGGCAGATGGGTGCCGCCGTTATAGGGCGCGTTGATGGCGTAGACGTCGCCCGGACGGATGCGGCCGCGGTTCTCGCGGATGATGCTCTCGACCGCCCGGTCCATCGAGCCGAGGTGCACCGGCATGTGCGGCGCGTTGGCGCAGAGGGAGCCGTCCGCGTCGAACATGGCGCAGGAGAAGTCGAGCCGCTCCTTGATGTTGACCGAGTAGGCGGTGTTCTGCAGCGACACGCCCATTTGTTCGGCGATCGACATGAACAGGTTGTTGAACACCTCGAGCATCACCGGATCGGCCTCGGTGCCGATGGCGCTCTGCCGCTTGAGCGCGGTCGCGCGCTCGAGCACGAGGTGATTTTTCACGGTGAGCGTCGCGCGCCAGCCGTCCTCGACGACGATGGTCTGGTGCGGCTCGATCAGGATGGCCGGGCCGGCGACCGCGTGGCCGGGCTTGAGCTGGTCGCGGGTGAACACGGCGGCGTCGTGCCAGGCGCCGTTGCAATAGAAGCGGGTACGACGCGCCGGCGTGGGGAGCGCGTCACGCGTGGGCGTATGCTCGGTCTCGCTGAACTTGGCGCCGCCGCCGATCGCCTCGACCGACACCGCCTCGACCACCAGGCTCTTGCTCGGGTCGATGAACCCGAAGCGCGCCTTGTGCGCGGTCTCGAAGGCGGATTGCATTTTCTCCAACGT
>DASZJC010000409.1:0-26443 GCA_035948495.1 Xanthobacteraceae bacterium
CACCGGCTCGAAGAAATGCCGCGGCTCGAGAAAGTCCGATACCCGGTAGAAGGCTTCGTTGTTGACCAGAACGGCGCCCAACAGCGCCTGCTCCGCCTCGATGTTGTGCGGAGCGGTGCGATAAAGCGGCGTCGCCTCGACGGGCGCCTTGCGTGCGGTCGAATCAGCTTGGGCCATGGAACGGATGCTAACCTGTCGGGTTTGGGCATAGCACGATCCTTGCGGCGCGCCCCCGACGCGCGCGGCGAACTACCGCAATCCACACGGCACGTATGACAGTGGGAAGGTCGGAGTTTGCGCTTGACGTTTTATTCGCCGGCGAGTCTCAGCGGCGGGCGATGGCCGCCTTCGACCCCGCGCAGCCGCGCTTCTTCGCGCATCATGTAGTCGCGCGTTATCGGCACCACGCCCTGGCGCCGGGTCAATTGGACCTGGACCACCATCATGCCCTGTTGGCGGAACGCCATTTCGGACGACGCGAGGTAGAACTCCCACATGCGACAGAACCGCGCATCGTAGAGCCGCTCGGCTTCCTCGCGCCGCGCCAGGAAGCGTTCGCGCCAAGCCTTGAGAGTCTCGGCGTAGTGCAGGCGCAGGATTTCGATGTCGGTCACCAGCAGCCCGGAACGCTCGATCGCCGGCAGCACCTCGGAAAGCGCCGGGATGTAACTGCCCGGGAAAATGTACTTGGCGATGAACGGATTGGTATAGCCGGGGCCCTCGGGCCGCGCGATCGAATGCAGCAGAATGACCCCGTCATCGGCCAGAAGCTCGGCGCATCCACGAAAGAACACGTCGTAGAAACCGACGCCCACGTGCTCGAACATGCCGACCGATACGATCCGGTCGAACCGGCCGGTCACGTCGCGATAGTCGGAGAGGCGGAAATCGACCTTGTTGGCGATCCCCTTTTCGTCGGCGCGCGCGCGCGAGGCGGACAGTTGCTCCTGGGACAACGTCACGCCCTCGACCCGTGCCCCACACGTCTCCGCCAGATAGAGGGCAAGGCCTCCCCAACCCGAGCCGATGTCGAGCACGCGCTGTCCCGGCGCGAGCAGAAGCTTGGCGGCGATGTGGCGCTTCTTGGCGAGCTGCGCGTCGTCGAGCGACTGATCCGGCGTCTCGAAATAGGCGCAGCTGTATTGCCGGTCGGCATCCAGAAACAATGCGTAGAGCCTGCCATCGAGATCGTAGTGATGCGCCACGTTGCGCCGCGCGCGGCCGCGCGGGTTGAGTTGGCGCAGCCGGCGGCCCAGGTAGCGCACCAGCCACTGCGGGCGGGCCCAGCGGGAAGGCCGCCGCACGCTCGCTTGCGCCATCACCAGCGCGAGCACGTCGGCGATCGAGCCTTCTTCGACGGTCAGCGTGCCGTCCATGTAGGCTTCGCCGAACTTCAGTTCGGGGTCGAGCAGGGTGCCGATTTCCGCGGCCCGCGAGGCAAACCGCAGCGCCAGGGGCGGGCCTGTGCCGTCCCCGAGGGTAAACGCGCAACCGCTGACGGTCGTCACCTGCAGCGTGCCGGTCCGAACGATCCGTCCGAAAGCGCTCTGAAGTAAGCGGTCCAACAGCACCGGCCGCCTCCCGCAGACTTAAACTCCCATCTGACGCAACAACCCGATCCTGGCGCAGACGTTCCGGGCTTACGTCCCGGCCGCCGCCGACTTTCCGGCCGATCGGCCGAGGAGAGACCTTGGGCATTACATCAAAGTCTCGCCACAGAGGCAAGGCATCTGCATACCAGTGCCGCGAGCCCGGAGTTCATAGGGATGGTGCGGCAACTGCGGTTGCCAACGTCGGGCTCAAAAGCGGCACCGGAATCATGGACTTGCTGGTATCCTTTCATTCCAAGTTCGCATCCGGAGGGGTGCTGCGAGGATGTGCGAATGTCGCAATCGAAATGTAGTGCGGCCATGCGGGCTGTGCGCGCGGTCGAATTTTGGCCGACAGGGCCGCGATAATGCGCTAGATGAGGGCTCTCGTGGGTCGAAGTCTGAGCCTGAGTCCTGGCAGGGCGCTTCTTCGGCCGGACCCAATGGTCGAGGCCGAGACGGAAATCGGGAGAGGTCTTTGGTCGTGGTGGCACGTGGCTGGCAAATCATATGGATCGGGGCCGTCCTTGCGCTTGGGGGCGGCGCAGCGCAGGCGGAAAACCTGGACGCGGGCAAATCCGCCCCGGCCCTGTTCGCCGCCACCTGCATGACGTGTCACGCCAGCCCTAAGGGGCTTGCCAAGGACACGAGCGGCTTGCCGAGCTTCCTGAGCGAGCACTACACGTCCAGTCGAGAATCTGCAGCGGCACTGGCGACCTATCTGATCGCCAACGCCGGCAGTCCGCGCGGCAAGCCGGCACCGGCCAACAGCCGCGCCGCCACCGGCCCATCGGAAGGCACCCCGGCTCACAAGCGCGGTGCCGGGCGTCCGGCCGAATCGCCCGCCGCGCGGACCGAGCAGCCGGCACCGCAGACAGCGACCGTGCGGCCGGATTCCATGATCGAACCGGTCGAGCCCCGCCGACCGCACGGCGAGTCCGCAAAGGGCCGCGGCAAGCGCCAGCAGACGAAGCAAGAGACCCCGCCAGCGCCGCCTCCCGGCGCCGAGGCGCCTACCGCCCAGCCGGCGGCACCCGCCCCTGCGGCTGCGGCTCCCGTGGCAGCCTCCCCGCCGCCGCCGGATCAGTCGGCCTTTTCCGCGCCGTCGCCCTGACGGTCGGACGCGCCGGCTTCCGCAGCGGTCGGCTGCTCGAAGAAAGCCTCGGCGGCCACTGCGGCCTCGGCCGCCTCCTCGAGGGCTTCGCGTCGCACGGTCAGGTCTTCGCCGCGCGCCTGGCGCTCGGCCTCGTCGGCGTTGCGGGCGACGTTGACGGTGATCTTCGAGGCGACCTCCGGATGCAGCGCCACCGGCACCGCGTGCAGGCCGATCGATTTGATCGGCGCATTGATCTCGATCTGGCTGCGGTCGACCATGAAGCCTGCTCCGCCCAGCAGCGCGGCGATGTCGCGCGTGGATACCGAGCCGTAGAGTTGGCCGCCTTCCGCCGCCTGGCGCAGCACCACGAAGCCCTGGCCGTCGAGCTTGGTGGCGACTTTTTCGGCCTCGCCGCGCTGCACCAAGTTGCGCGTTTCGAGTTCGGTCTTCATTGATTCGAAGCGCGTGCGATTCTCTTTCGTGGCACGCAGCGCCTTACCCTTGGGCAGCAGGAAATTGCGCGCGTAGCCGTCCTTGACGCGGACGACGTCGCCCATCTGGCCGAGCCGGCCGATGCGTTGAAGCAAGATGACTTCCATTGCTCTTCTCCTTATCCGGATCAGACCGAGTTCGCGCGCTGGCGCGCCACGCGCCCGCGGATGTCGAGCGCCGCGTCGAGAAGCCCGATGATTGCCACCGCCAGCGCCGGCCATCCGAGCAGGATGACGGTCAGGTAGCTCCCGGCGAGGATGAAGATGCGGCCACCGAGCGCGCGCGTCGTCGCGTGGAGCACCGCAAAGCCGAGCAGCATGTAGGCGGTGAGCAGGCTGGCGGCCAGCACCCAGCACAAGATGCCGACAAGCCCGGGCGCGAACGTGCCGGCAATGGCGAGGGCGAGCAGGAGCGGCACCCACGGCGGAAATGCGATCGCCGAGAGATCGGGCCACGGCCGCTTGAGGCGGCCCGACGCCTTCACGATGCGCGCGGCAAGCCACAGGTTGAGCAGGCTGGCGACGATCGTCGGGATGGCCGCGATGCGCGGGATCCAGATCGTGAGCCAGGAGATGAATTCGCCGGCGTCGACGATCCCGGCCGGCGCGTCGCCGCCCGCAGGACCTTGGACCTGGAAAATGGTTTCAAGCGCGTGCCGCAAGCCGGCCTGGATGCCCTCGGCATCGAGCCCGAAGCGGACGATCACCGCAACGACGATCAGCGATCCGAGCAGCGCCGCCCAGATCACCAGCCGGCCGACCGGATACCATTCGAGATGGTCCGGCCCCGCATTGGTGCCCGGGCGCGCCAGCAACCCGAGATAGGCGAGCCACCAGGCCGGCAGGCCGATGCCGACCAGGAACACGACGAACAGCATGCTGCCGAACGTGACGCCGAGGCTGACGGCGGCAACGCCGGCGGCGATGAGCCCCGACGCATGGCTCCAGCCGAGCGCGGCGATGAGCACCGGAAGCGGCGCGAGATAGAACAGCGGGATCGATAAGGCCGATCCCGACGCGATCGAGGCAAACACCAAGGCGGCTGCGATGCCGGCGGCAATGCCGATGAAAACAATCTGCATCATCTTCAGCTGTCCCGCTCATCGGAGCGGTTAGAGGCACCAGAGGTCAGTCATCACTATTGGGTAATCAGAGACGTTGCTGATTACCCGCTGCGATCCTGACCAGTCGACGTACCCCAACCTTCTGATTACTGACTACTGATCCCTGTTCATCGGATCACGAACGGCAGCAGGCCGAGGAAGCGCGCGCGCTTGATCGCCTGGGACAGCTCGCGCTGCTTTTTCGCCGACACCGCGGTGATGCGGCTTGGCACGATCTTGCCGCGCTCCGAGACGTAGCGCTGCAGCAGCTTGGCGTCCTTGTAGTCGATCTTCGGCGCGTTGGCGCCGGAGAACGGGCAGGTCTTGCGGCGGCGGAAGAACGGCCGGCGGGACGGTATCTGGGAGAAATTCATTGCCGTCTACTCCTCGTCCGCCGTTGCGGGCGCCTCGTCCGCTCCCTCGCGCGGCGGCCGCACGTCGCGGTCGCGCCGACGCTCGCTTCGTTCGCCGCGATCGCCTCGGTCGAACCCGCCGCGGCGCTCGTCGCGATCCCGGTCGCGCTCGCGGTCCCGGTCGACCTTGCGCATCATCGCCGAGGGGCCTTCCTCGTGCGCGTCGACCCGCACGGTGAGGTAGCGCACGACGTCCTCGTTGAGCCGCTCCTGGCGTTCGATCTCGGTGAGCGCCGCGGCCGGCGCGTCGACGTTCAGCAAGGTCATGTGCGCCTTGCGGTTCTTGCGGATGCGGTAGGAGAGGGACTTCACGCCCCAGTACTCGGTCTTGGCGACCTTCCCGCCCATCTGTTCGATGACGCCCTTATATTGCGCGGTGAGCGCCTCGACCTGCTGCGCGCTGGCGTCCTGGCGCGCGAGGTAGACGTGTTCGTATAGCGGCATGGATTGGGCGGCCTTTCCTGGTCTCCACAGCGCGATCCGGCGCCTAGCCATTTGAGCCCTTCGGAAAGGCTCGAATGCGTCAGATGCGGGAACACGGGACGCCGGGCCATGGGCCCTGTCGCGCCGCCGAGTGCCGGCGGCTCGACCGTCCGTTCAGCTCCCGACCGGGATCGAGCGGAAGGCGGGGTTATACGGACCGCGGGAGAAAATGCAAGCAGGCAAGGCGAGCGCGGGCGCAGCGGCTTTCGGTCGGGCGCCGAATCTTAACTCGCCGGATTTTGCGCGAAGGTACTTCGTTGTGCGCATCCATCACGACGCGCAGTCGGATGAGGAAAAGTGACTCTATTTTAAGCCTGAGCAAACCAACCGCCGTCGGCATGTTGCCGATTTTCCTCAACTGTTGCGCGCCCGCAACAGCCAAATCACCTCGGGCCTGCTATACCGATCGTGCGAAGCAAGAACCGGCGAAGAAAAAGAGGGTGCCATGCGCGTCCGCGTCGCGACCGACGGCCGTCTGCTCGGGTTGGACATCGGGGATTGGTGGACGCTGATCGCTGGCTCCATGCTGGCCGGATTGCTTACTTTCTTTCTGTAAGGGCGGCGGTCTCTCGACCGCCCGCGCGCGGGCGCGGCGGTACGGCCGCGCTCGCGGATTAAAAATGTCCGCGCGTTGCGTCGACGCCATCGAAGTGCCGCACATTCGTTGGAATGTCGACACGTTGCGGCAAATGGGTGCCTTGCGGGCCTCGTCGGGCGTGAGGTTCGGCAGCGGATGGCGTCGGAAGTGGGGCAGGGGGCAACGTGTCGAGCAAAATCGATACGCTCGAACCGCATGGCGGGGAACCGCTTCCGATTTGGCTCGCGTCGATCGCTGCGCGCACCTGCGCGAAGGATTTTGTCCAAGCCCAGGCGGCTCCCCTCGACGATAGAACCACCGGCGATATCGCGCGTCAGGCGGAGCAGGCGATCGCGGGCGTGCCGCTCGGCCTCGCAGCGGGCCGCAATCGGGCCGGCCAGATAGCCGCGTTGCGATCGCTTGTTGCTGGGCGGATCGGCGCGAGCGTATCGATCGTACGGGAAGAATTTCGAACGATCCGTGGCGCGGTTGCGGCGCGCGCGGCGGTGCCATCGTTTCGCAAACTCGGCTTCGAATTGCGGCGAAGAATGCGGCCGAGCCGAGAATCGGCTCCGCGTGTGCGATCGAGTTCGATCGGAACGCGTTTCAGCCTCAAGCTTTGCGCCGCATTCGGCGCGGCGGCGCTGGGTCTGACCCTGGTGGTCGTGATTCTTTCCGGCCGCCTTGGTTCGCCGGCGACGTCGTCAGCGGATTTTCCCGGCGCGCCGACTTGGCAGACGTCCGCCCCCGCCGCTCAGACCCCGGAGGAACGCCCGGCGGTCGGCATCGGTGTCGAGTTCACACGTGCGAACATCCGCTATTGCACGTTCCAGCAAATTCGACTCGAGGCCCTGGGGCCGGTCACCGAAGGCGCCGATCTGGTGGTGTTCAACGCGCTGGTCGCGGACTGGAACGCGCGCTGCACCCGCTATCGCTACCGGTCGGCCGACAAGGATGCGGTGGACGCGGAAACGACCGGTCGCCGCGCGTTGCTCGAGGTCGAAGGACGCGCGCTGATGAACAGCTGGCGGCGCAAGATCGTGACCACGGTCCAGCAGCGTCCGGCCTCCGCCGGTCTCGATATCGGCGAGGATCCCGCGATTGTGCAGGCGACGGCCGAGTTGGCCGTCAAGCCCGGGCAAGCGAGCGTCGCGATCGAGCGCTTGCCGCTCCTGATCACCCTGGGACGCGCCGCAGCCGATGAACCCGACCGCGATACCGGACTGTCGCTGAGGACGCCGTCGCTCGCGCTTTTGCGCGCCGACGTCGCCATGCGCGTGCAGCGGCGGCTCAACGACCTCGGCTATGCGATCAGCCCGGTGGACGGCACGTGGGGCACGGTGTCGCGCAACGCCCTGCGCCGCTTCAAGCAGGCCAACGGACTTCTCGGCAACGATGCGTTCGATGCCGAGACGGTCACCCGGCTGTTCTCGACCTCCGCCGTGACCGCAGCCGCCCCGGGTCAGCCCGACGACGAGACAGGGGCGATCGAGACCGCCTATCCGCCGCCGCCGGCCGCCGGCATGAACCCGCTCAATCGCGGCGACGGCCAGCGCATCCAGCAGCGCCTGACGGAACTCGGGTATTACAGCGGTCACGGCGAGGGAGCGTGGGGCACCGCCTCGCGCAGCGCGCTACGCAGCTTCAAGGCCGCGAATGGCCTGCCCGATGACGACGAATGGAATGCGATGGCCGAGGCCGTGCTGTTCGACGAACAGGCGGTGCGGGCAGCGGATGCAACCGCCGTCAGTCCGCGCAGTTCCGTCGCGCCGACGGCCGCGGGCGTGGCCGTGCCGTTGCCGCCCAAGCGTCCGCCGCCTCCTGCCAAGGCCGGAGAATCCACCCCCGCGTTGGCGCCGCGCGATGCGCCGCGTCCGCCCGGCCTCATTCCAGCGCCGGCCGCGCGGGTATCCGGCGCGGCAACGCGTCCGTCGCCGTAGCGTCCGTGTGCTGCCCCGGCGCGAGCCGCCGGCCATCCTTGACATCGCGGCGACCGGGGTGTCTTACCCACCGGGCCTTTCCGGGGGAGGATATGTCGATTGCGTTGGTGTTTCCAGGCCAGGGGAGCCAGGCCGTGGGCATGGGGCGGGCCCTCGCCGAAAATTTCACTGTCGCGCGCCAGGTGTTTGACGAGATCGATGCCGCGCTCGCCGACAAGCTCACCGCGATCATGTGGGAAGGGCCGGCCGAGACCCTGACTTTGACCGAGAACGCGCAGCCGGCGCTGTTGGCGGTATCGCTTGCGGCGCTGCGCGTGCTCGAGAGCGAAGCCGGCTTCGACGTCAAACGCGAGGCCGCCTATGTGGCCGGCCACTCGCTCGGCGAATATTCGGCGCTGGCGGCAGCCGGTTCGTTCAACCCCGCCGATGCGGCGCGGCTGGTGCGCATCCGAGGGCGTGCCATGCAGCGGGCGGTCCCGGTCGGCGTCGGCGCCATGGCGGCGCTTCTGGGGCTGGAGTTCGAGGCGGCGGCGGCGGTTGCCGCCGAGGCCGCGCGGGGGCAGGTGTGCCAGGCAGCCAACGACAACGGCGGCGGCCAAGTGGTGGTGTCGGGCGACAGGGCCGCGGTCGAACGCGCGGTCGAACTCGCCAAAGCGCGGGGCGCGAAGCGAGCAATGATGCTCACGGTCTCGGCGCCGTTCCATTGCGCGCTGATGCAGCCTGCTGCCGATGCCATGGCGCAGGCGCTCGCAACGACCGACGTGCGGGCGCCCGCTGTGCCGGTCGTGGCGAACGTGCTGGCGCGGCCGGTGGTGGAGCCGAGCGAGATCGTGCGCTGCCTGATTGCCCAGGTCACCGGCACAGTGCGCTGGCGCGAATCCGTCGCCTTCATGGCGCGGTCAGGGGTGAAGACCTTCTACGAGGTCGGCGCGGGCAAGGTGCTGTCGGGGCTCGTCAAGCGCATCGCAGACGGCGCGAGCGGCATCGCCGTGGGCACCCCCGATGACATCGCCGCCGTCAAGACGGCGCGCGCGCCCTGACCCGGCAGGAGCGGAGAACAAGTCATGTTCGATCTCACCGGCAGGACCGCTCTCGTTACCGGAGCAAGCGGCGGCATCGGCGGCGCGATCGCCCGCGCGCTGCACGGCCAGGGGGCGACCGTGGCGATCTCCGGCACCCGGCGGGACGCGCTCGATGCGCTCGCAGCGGAACTGGGCGGCCGCACGCACGTGTTCGCCTGCAATCTCGCCGACAAGGACGAAGTCGAAAAGCTGGTACCCGATGTCGAGCAGGCGCTGGGGCAGCTCGACATTCTCGTCAACAATGCCGGGATCACCCGCGACAACATTTTTGTGCGCCTCAGGGACGAAGACTGGGATCAGGTCATCGCGGTCGACCTCACCGCCGGCTTCCGCTTGGCGCGGGCGGCCGCTCGCGGCATGATGCGCCGCCGCTTCGGGCGCATCATCGGCATCACCTCGGTCGTCGGCGTCACCGGCAATGCCGGGCAGGGTAACTACGCGGCCGCCAAGGCCGGCATGATCGGCATGACCAAGGCGCTCGCTCACGAAGTCGCCTCTCGCAACGTCACGGTCAACTGCATTGCGCCGGGCTTCATCGGGACCGCCATGACGGCGGCGCTGAGCGACAAGCAGCGCGAGGCGATCCTGGCTGCGGTCCCCGCGCGGCGGCTCGGCACCGGCGCAGAGATTGCCGCCGCGGCGGTCTTTCTCGCCTCGACAGAAGCCGCCTACGTCACCGGCCACACGCTTCACGTCAACGGCGGCATGGCGATGATCTGACGGTTTGACGGGCGAATTCGCCTCTTGCGCCGCGCCGGGCGCGGTGCTGGCCAATGCAAAAGAAGTGTGATAACCGGTCCCCGGGCCGGCTGGGGGCGACCAGTCAGCGGGTGTCCGGCCTCACGCCCGGCTCGCCTGCGATCAGGATGCGGCCCGCCATCGTCCACGCGACGAGGCTACGTCGCAACGGCTCGGCCCCGCACCGCCGACCGAGCCGATTCCAAAAGGCACGAGGTTGAAAGAAATGAGCGACATTGCCGAGCGGGTCAAAAAGATCGTCGTCGACCATCTGGGAGTGGAAGCCGAGAAGGTGACGGAAAACGCCAGCTTCATCGACGATCTCGGTGCGGACAGCCTCGACACGGTCGAACTCGTGATGGCGTTCGAGGAAGAGTTCGGCTGCGAGATTCCCGACGATGCCGCCGAGACCATTCTTACGGTGGGTGACGCCGTCAAATTCCTTGAAAAGAACGCCAAGAGCTGACGCCCGGCGGAGCGCAGCGCGTCGGCAGCACAGGCTTTGCCGTGAGCCGTTGCTCGAGTGCCCGAGCCGGCTCGTCACGGCACGGGGGCGCGTGCCGGGCGGCCAAAACGGCGGCGAATGCGCGCCTGATTGCAGGGCGGTGCCGATCGCGCCATGGTGATCCGGATCGAGCCACGTTCGCCTGCCGCTGAAGTCCCAGGCTTTCGACTTCGGCGGCGCCGTTGGTGCTGCGAAAGCCCGGGTGCGGGATGCCCCACATGAGGCGGGTCGTCGTCACGGGTATGGGTATGGTTTCCCCGCTTGCCTGCGGCGTCGAGCCCACGTGGCAGCGCCTCCTCGCCGGCGAGAGCGGCGCGCGCAAAGTCGAGGCGTTCGACGTTTCCGACCTGCCTTGCAAGATCGCCTGCTCGATCCCGCGCGGCGACGGATCCGACGGCACCTACAACCCGGACCAGTGGATGGAGCCCAAGGAGCAGCGCAAGGTCGATCGGTTCATTACGTACGCGATGTGCGCCGCCCGCCAAGCGCTCGACGATGCCGGGTGGAAACCGGACCGCTACGACGACCAGGTCCAAACCGGGGTGATGATCGGCTCGGGCATCGGTGGCGTCGAAGGCATTGGTGAAACCGCCGTCACGCTGCATGAGCGTGGGCCGCGACGCGTATCGCCATTCTTCGTTACCGGCCGCATCATCAATCTTGCCGCCGGCTACGTCTCGATCGCCTTCAAACTGAAAGGGCCCAACCACGCGGTCAGCACCGCTTGCTCCACCGGCGCGCACGCGATCGGCGACGCGGCGCGGCTGATCGCGCTCGGCGACGCCGACGTGATGGTGGCGGGCGGTACCGAATCCCCGGTCAATCGCCTGGCGATGGCGGGATTCGCCGCCTGTCGCGCGCTCTCGACCGGCTTCAACGACGAGCCGACGCGGGCGTCGCGCCCCTACGACCGGGATCGCGACGGCTTCGTTCTCGGCGAGGGGGCCGGCATTGTCGTGCTGGAGGACTACGAGCACGCCAGGCAGCGCGGGGCGAAAATGTGCGCCGAGCTGATCGGGTACGGCTTGTCGGGGGATGCCTATCACATCACGGCGCCGCCGCCGGACGGAGACGGCGCCTTGCGTTGCATGCAGATGGCGGTGCGGCGCGCGGGGATTTCGCCGGACGAGGTCGATTATATCAACGCGCACGGGACCTCGACGCCGCTCGGCGACGAGATCGAGCTCAACGCGGTGCAGCGGCTCCTCGGCAACGCGGCCGGCCGCACCTCGATGTCGTCGACGAAATCCGCAATCGGGCATCTCCTCGGGGCCGCCGGAGCGGTGGAAGCAATCTTCTCCATCCTGGCCATGCGCGACCAGATAGCGCCGCCTACCATCAATCTCGACAATCCTTCGGTCGAGACGCCGATCGATCTGGTGCCGCACCAAGCGCGTCGGCGCGACATACGGGTGACCCTGTCGAACTCTTTCGGCTTCGGCGGCACCAATGCGTCGCTGGTGTTCCGCCGCGTGGACGGCTGACGCGGGTCTCGTGCTTCACCCTTTCGCCATATTTGACCGTAACCTGCCGGAGAGGAACGAAAAGCCGACATGGCAAATGAGCCAGGCACGTATTCGTCGCGCGACCGCGAGGGCAACCGGACGCAATCGGACGAGCGATCGGGGTCGGCGCAGCGGCGAGCCGGCGCCGGGCTCGACGCGCCCGTGCTAGACGCCAGAAGGATCACCCCGCGCAGCCCACGCGCGGCCTTGGAGCCTGATCGCGTGCCCGAACCCAAGCGTCCGTCCGCGCGCGCGCGCCATCCCATCGTCGTTGCCGGCAGCGCGTTGTTCACGCTCATCCTGCTCGCCGCATTCGCCGCCGGCCTGGCGCTGACGTTGGGCAAGCAACGATTTGAGGCCCCCGGGCCGCTCGGGCAGGACAAGATCGTGAACATCCCGCGCGGCCTCGGCGTGCGGGACATCGGCGACCTGCTGCAGCGCGAAGGCGTCATCGATCAGCCGTGGGTGTTCGTCGGCGGCGTATGGGTGCGCAAGGCGCGCGACGAGCTCAAATACGGCGAATATCTGTTCCCCAAGCAAGCAAGCCTGCGCGACGTGATCAACGTCATCGTCGAGGGCAAGGTCATCCAGCATCAGCTCACCGTCGCCGAAGGGCTCACCTCGGAACAGATCGTCGCGCGTCTGATGGAAAGCGACGTGCTCACCGGCAACATCAGGGAAATCCCCAAAGAGGGATCGCTGCTGCCGGAGACCTATAATTTCACCCGCGGCGCGTCGCGCGAGCAGATAATCCAGCGCATGCAGCACGAACAGCAGCGGTTGCTCCAGGAGATTTGGGACCGGCGCTCGCCCGACCTTCCGATCAACAATCCCGATCAACTCGTCATCCTTGCATCGATCATCGAGAAGGAAACGAGCAAGCCCGAGGAGCGCACCCGGGTGGCGGCGGTGTTCGTCAATCGCCTCAAGCAGCGGATGAAGCTGCAGTCCGATCCGACGATCATCTACGGCCTCGTCGGCGGCAAGGGGGCCCTCGGCCGGCCGATCACCCGCTCCGATCTCGAGCTCAAGACCCGCTACAACACCTACGTGATCGACGGCCTGCCGCCGGGGCCGATCGACAACCCCGGCCGTGCTTCGCTCGAGGCTGCCGCCAGCCCGGCGCGCACCAAGGAACTTTATTTCGTCGCCGACGGCACCGGCGGGCATAGCTTTTCCGAGAGCCTCGACCAGCACCAGAAGAACGTGGCGCGGCTGCGCCAGATCGAGCAGCAGCAGCAGAAGGACGCCAAGGACCAGGGGGCGGAGCCGCAGCCGACGATGCGGTCGAGCGCGTCGCCCCCGGCGCCCGCCGGCACGCGACCCGGCGCGCCGCGTCCGCTGCAACTGCAGCAAGTGCCGGCCTTTGCGCCGCAGTAGTGATCGCCCCGGCCTTGTGACCGTTCGCGGCCGCCGTTAAGGTCCCGGCAAATTTAGCGAGCTGTCGAGTCCGGCGGGCCGTCGGCATCGCCGCGGCGTCACGCGTTCCAATCCCATGGCCAGGCGGCCTTCGGCCGTCGCCGGAACCTGAAGGCGCCGATGCGACCGGTCGGCGGTGCGAGGATCCCGCCACATGGCGCTCTCGAGCATGACGGGGTTTGCGCGGGCGGACGGCACGCACGGCTCCTATCGATGGACGTGGGAACTTAAATCGGTCAACGCCAAGGGCCTGGAGATCAGGCTCCGCCTGCCGCCCGGTTGGGATTCGGTGGAAGTGCCGGTACGCGCGCGCGCCGCCGAGGCGCTCACGCGCGGAACGGTTTACGCGACCCTGACGGCGAGCCGCGAGGGAGTAGCGCCGGTCGTGCGGGTGAACGAGCCCGTTCTTGCCGCCATCCTCTCGGCGATCCGCACCGTGGCGCAGCGGATCGACGCCACGCCTGCGAGCCTCGACGGCATTCTCGGCCTCAAGGGCGTCATCGAGGTGATCGACGAAGTCGAGAGCGAGGACGACCGCCGCGCCGGCGAGGCGGCTTTCGTCGCCGGATTTGGCCGGGCGCTCGCCGGCCTCGCCGAGATGCGCCGGCACGAGGGCACGGCGCTGGAAGCCGTGCTGAGCCAGCGGCTCGACGAGATTGCCGCGCTTACCGCGCGGGCCGAGGGCGCTCCCGGCCGCAGGCCCGAAGCGATCCGCCAACGGCTCAAGGAACAGGTCGCCCTGCTCCTCGATGCCTCCGAACGCTTCGATGCCGACCGGCTGCACCAGGAGGCGATCCTCATCGCCGCCAAGGTCGACGTGCGCGAAGAGCTCGATCGCCTCGCCGCCCACGTGGCCCAGGCCCGGCATTTGCTCGGGCAAGGCGCGGCGGTCGGGCGCCGGCTCGACTTCCTCGCCCAGGAACTCAATCGCGAAGCCAACACGCTGTGCTCCAAAGCGAACGACGTCGAGCTCACCAATATCGGGCTCGAGCTCAAGAGCGTGGTGGAGCAGTTCCGCGAGCAGGTTCAGAATCTGGAGTGACGGCGATGAGGGAGGGGCGGCATGACAGGCGCGCGGACGCAATTACGCGGCGCGGCGTCATGCTGGTCCTCTCTTCGCCGTCCGGCGCCGGCAAGACCACGCTGTCGCGCCGGCTGCTGGCGAGCGACCCCGGCATCGTGTTGTCGATCTCGGTCACGACCCGACCGCCGCGCGCGGACGAGGTGGACGGTCGCGACTATCACTTCATCGACGCGGCGCGTTTCGACGCAATGAGACGAGGCGGCGAGTTGCTCGAATGGGCCCGTGTGTTTGACAATTCGTACGGCACGCCGCGCCGTCCGGTGGACGAGGCGATCGCGAGCGGGCGCGACGTGCTGTTCGATATCGACTGGCAGGGCACGCAACAGTTGCGCGAGAAGGCGCGGTCCGATCTGGTCAGCGTCTTCGTGCTGCCGCCGTCGGTGGAGGAACTCGAGCGGCGCCTGCGCCGCCGGGCGCAGGACAGCGACCCCGTCATCGCCGGGCGCATGGCCAAGGCGGTCGACGAACTGAGCCACTGGGCCGAGTACGACTACGTGATCGTCAATCGCGATCTCGACCGGGCCTTCAACGAATTGGAGGCGATCCTCGCCGCCGAGCGGGTTCGGCGCGAGCGCCAAACCGGGCTCTCCGCGTTCGTGCGCGCGCTGCAGGCGGACCTGTGACGCCGGTTACGTAGCGAGCACCACGCGGCCGACGATGTGGCCGTTGCGCAGATCGTCGAGGGTCGCCTGCGCGGCCGCGAGCGGGCGCTCGGTGATCGGCACCGGCGGCACCTTGCCGGCGCGCGCCAGCGCCAGCATCTCGCGCGCCTCGTCGAGCCGGCCGACGAGCGTCCCCTCGATGGTCATTGCGCGCAACGGGAACATCGCAATCGGGGTCGAATAGGTGCCGCCGATAAGGCCGGTGACGACGACCTTGCCGCCCTTGGCGAGCGCGCCGAGCGCGAGCTGCAGCGAACGGTCCGAACCCACGAAGTCGCAGGCGGCAAACACCCCGCCGGTCGAGGCGAGGATCGCCTTGCGCGCGGCCGGATCGGCGGGATCGAACGCCGCGGCGGCGCCGGCGGCGAGCGCGGCTTCGCGCTTGGCTGCATCGATCTCGGCGACGAGCGGAGGGAACGGGAACATCGCGCGGGCGAGCGCGAGTCCCATCATCCCGACTCCGCCCAGGCCGACCAGCAGGGCGGGCCCGCGCGCGGCATGCTGCGCAAGACGCTTGAGAGCCGCATAGGCGGTGAGCCCCGAGCACATGTAGGCGGCGGCCAGCGCGGCGGGCAGGGGAGCATAGTCGAGCAGGTAGCGCGGGTGCGGCACCAGCACGTGGCTGGCAAATCCGCCGTCCGCGTAAACGCCGAGATGGCGCGGCGCCGCGCACAGGTTTTCCTCGCCTGCGGCGCAGGCAGGGCACGCGCCGCAGCCGATCCAGGGGAACACCGCGACTTCCTGCCCGGCCGCTGCGCCATGCGCCTGCGGCCCCGCGCGTTCGACCACGCCGGCAATCTCGTGGCCCAACGTGAACGGCAAGGGACGCCCGCTCGTCACATCGAGGCGCTTGTCGGGTCCGAGGACGAAATAGCCGTCCTGGAGATGCACGTCCGAATGGCAGACCCCGCATCGTCGTACCCGCACCACGACTTCCGTGCCGACGGGCTCCGGCACCTCGGCAACGGTCTCGCACAGCGGGGTCGCGTACGCGGTGAGCGATTGGCGGATGAGTTGGGTCATGTCGTGCATCCCTGGCTCACCGCATTATGTCCTGTCGCGGGCGGTTGTCGCCAGCGCACGCGCCAGGGCGACGAAGCCCTCGACCGGCACGGCTTCGGCTCGTTCCGTGGGATCGATGCTCGCCGCCTTTAACAGCTCGAGCGGGTCGGCACCGAGCGATTTGAGGCTCTGGCGCAGCATTTTGCGGCGCTGACCGAAGGCGGCTTCCGCGACGCGCTCGATGAGGCGGCGATCGCAGGCGAGGGGGGCGGAGCGGGGAACCAGGCGCACCACCGAGGACGTGACTTGCGGCGCCGGCACGAAGGCCCGCGGCCCGATGTCGAACAGGATTTGCGCCGTGGTTCGCCAGCCCGCCAGCACCGACAGGCGGCCGTAGGATTTGCTGCCCGGCCTCGCCACGATGCGGTGCGCGACCTCGCGCTGGAACGTGAGCACAAGGGTTTCGTACCACGGCGGCCACGGCTCGACCGTGAGCCACGACACCAGGAGGGCGGTCGCGACGTTGTAGGGCAAATTCGCCACCATGCGGACCGGTGCGGTCCGCACGTGCGGTGCGAGATCGACATGCATCGCATCGCCCTCGATGACGATCAGCCGTTCGCGAAAATGGTCGGCAAGCTCCAGCAACGCCGGCAGGCAGCGTGGGTCGCGCTCGATCGCAATCACCCGCTTGGCGCCGAGCGCCAGCAGCGCCCGGGTCAAGCCGCCCGGCCCGGCACCCACCTCGATCACGGTCACGCCGTCGAGCGGACCTGCCGCCCGCGCGATGCGGCCGATGAGATTGAAGTCCAACAGAAAATTCTGCCCAAGCGACCGGCGGGCGGCCAAGCCGTGACGGCGGATCACCTCGCGCAGCGGCGGCAGGTCGTCGATCCGGCTCATGCCGGGGCGGCGGCGGAAAGCCGGGCGGCGAGGCGAAGCGCCGCCACCAGGCTCGAGGGGTTGGCACGGCCGCTGCCGGCGATGTCGAAAGCGGTGCCGTGGTCGGGCGAGGTCCGGACGAACGGCAGCCCGAGCGTCACATTGACTGCATGGTCGAACGCCAGCGTCTTGATCGGCACCAGTGCCTGGTCGTGATACATGCACAAGGCTACGTCGTAGCGCGCCCGCGCGGCCGCGTGAAACATGCTGTCGGCCGGCAGCGGCCCGGTTGCGTCGATCCCGTCGGCGCGCAGGCGCGCGACGGCCGGGGCGACGACGGCCAGGTCCTCGTCGCCCAGCGCGCCGTCCTCGCCGGCGTGCGGATTGAGACCGGCGACCGCCAGCCGCGGACGGGGGATGGCGAACCGCCGCCGCAGATCGTGGGCGGTGATCCGGCCGGTCTCGACCACGAGTTCGGTCGTCAGCCGCGCCGGAACCTCGCGCAACGGCAGATGGATCGTCACCGGCACCACGGCGAGCTCCGGCGACCACAGCATCATGACCGCTCGCACCGCGCTGCCTGTCGCTTCCTGCGCCAGCCGCGCGAGGAATTCCGTATGGCCCGGGTCGGCAAAGCCGTTGCGGTAAAGCACGGACTTCGCCACCGGATTGGTGACGACCGCGGCGGCCTTGCCGGCGACCGTGTCGGCGACGGCGCGCGTGATCGAGGCGATGGCGGCAGGGGCGCTGGATGCATCGGGGCGGCCCGGCTCCGCGGTGACGGCACGATCGAGCGGGACGACCGGCAGCGCGCGGGCGAACGTCGCCGCCGCCGCCTCCGGCTCGACCGGCGCGATCGGCACAGCGACTCCGAGGCGGCGCGCGAGCCGTTCGAGGAAGCCGGGATCGCCGACGACGTAGAACGCGGGGAGCCCAAGCTCGGCGCGGCGCAGCCAGGCGGCAAGCGTGATGTCGGGACCGATGCCGGCCGGCTCGCCGAGCGTCAGCGCCAAGGTGCGTGGCATAACAAGCTCAGTGCGACGGCTCGATGATCGCCTCGCGTCGCAGTTGCTGCAGGTAGCGCTTGGCTTGCGCGTTGTAGCGCTCCGCCACCATGGCCTCGCGGGTCTGCGCCATGCCGACCGTATCGCCGCCGGCTTTTTCCCTGGCGCACACGGCGATCATCTCGACGCCATCCTGGGTCAATTCGGGAGGCGTCAGGTGACCGACCTCCGTGCCGTCGAGCACCGCGCGCTGCGCCGCCCCGATGTCGACCGAGGTGCGGCGGACCGGTTCGCGCACGGCGACGTCGCTGAGCGCGCGCGCAAACGGAACGCCTTGCTCGCAACTGTCGAATCGGTGCCGCAATTCGTCGGCCTGCCGGCGTCTCGTCTCGAATGCCGCGGGCGGCGATCCGCGCGGCACGATGAACAGGAGCTCGCGCAGCGTATATTGGTAGGATACGGCGTCCTTCTCGTCCGTCTTGCGCGATTCCATCGCCGAGAGGACGTCCTTTTCGCCGACGGCGTTGACCGACGGGAACTTGCCGCGGATGATCGACGACCAGGTGATATCGGCCTTGATCCGTCGCTTGAGCGCGGGAACGTTTATGCCCGCATGGGTCAGTCCTTCGGAGAATTGTTTGGCCGTCTGGTTCACGCGCCGCGCCATCGTACTGAACGAACTCTCGACATCCTTGTCGGGAATTTCGAGGCCGTAGCGCTTACCGATCTGCAGCTTCAATTTTTCGTCGATCAGTTCGTCGAGCGCTTCCTGACGCGCCGGCACCTTGTGGGTGGAAATTTCGAGCAACTTCATGCGCTGGTCGACGTCGAGGGCCGTGATGGGCTCGCCGTTGACGAACACGACGACCGTCTGTGCACGTCCGCCGGATTGCGCGGCTACGACAAGGCCGATGCCGAGGACAGCGGCTGCGGCGAGGCGACGGCATCGATTTGTCAGGGCAAGGGCGTCCGGCATCGCAAGCTCCGGTCGACGGGCCTCAGTTACTGGTCGGGGTCGTGCTGATCGACTGCGAGAACGACGTGCCCCCAAGCGTGCGCAGGCTCAACTGGAGCATCACGGTATGATTGATGCCGGCCTGGATCGAAGTGTTTGTGGTCGGCGAGAAGCCGTAGCTGTAGTCGGTGATGTAATTCAAGGCGAGTGCCAAGCAATCGTCGATGTAGCCGAAGCCGATCCGGTATTGGTCGAACTGGCCGGCGGTGAGATCGTAACGCGCCGCGCCCAGCACCGACCAGTTCGGCGTGAGCTTGACTTGCGTCAAGGTCAGCACGCCGTCGCGCCGGGTCAGGAAGCCGATATCGGGCTGCGCGGCGTAGTCGCCGTACAGAATGGTAGCGCTCCAACGGTCGAAATTGGCCTTCGCTTCGAACTCGGCGCGTTGCACCGCATAGGTCTCCTCGGCGATGCGGAAGCGCGCGGTGAACGTGTACGTCTTGTCCGGCTGGTACGACAGCCGCGCGACGTAATCGGACAAGCGCGTTTCGAGGCCGGTGTCGAGACCGGTATTGGCCGTGTCGGGAACGGCAAACGAGTTCAACCCGAACAGCTGATACGACTGGCCTACAAGGGCGCTGATCGTTCCCCCCTGGTTGAACTGAGCCGTGTATTGCGCACCGTAGTTCGTGCGAGTGCCGCCTTCCTCGCGGTCCCAGCCGCTGAACTTGTCGACCTTGAACAGGTTGCTGTCGTCGAAAATCAGGCTCTGGGCATCCTCGTTTGGCATCCTGCCGATAAAGGTTTCGTTAGGCCGGACGATGAGCTGGGCGATCGGCTCGATCGTCTGCGTGCCCCACGATTCCACGCTGATGAACGGATAGCGATATTCCATGCCCACGGTCGGCATGACGCGGGCCATGTCTTGCTGGCCCGGGGCGATGAAGTTCGATACGCCCGGCTGATTGTCGATGGTGGCCGCAGCGATGTCCCCGCGCAGCGAGGCGAACGGGATGAACATCTGGCCGTAGGAGTCGGTGATGGTGCGGCGCCAGGTCATCTCGGCCGACAGGCGCGAGTACTCCCCGGGAATGCCGCGCAACAGGCAGTTGGCGGGCGTTATCGCCATCGGGTTGGCGGTCGTGGGCAAGCACAAATTGTTGTCGATGGCGTTATGGCTGATCGCATCGAACTCCGCCGACTCGCGGCTGAGGTTGGTCAGGTTGGCCTTATAGGAAAGCTCGCCGCCCAGGATGGGCTGCCCGAAGGTGTAGGCGTAATCGATCACCGGATAGATAACGGGAAGCTGACTCTGCACGTCGGCGAGGGAGAGGCCGTAGGTGTAGATCACGCGGGCGTCGAAGTAGCTGCGATCGCCGCGACCGGTGAGATAGATTTGCGACGTGCCGGCGTCGCTGATGAAATTGCGAAACGAATCGTTGATCTGCAGATAGCTGTTGAGGCCGTAATCCTGAAAGAAGGTCTTGTCGGTCACCACCATCGCGTCCCAGCCCCAGGTCCACTGCGGGTTGAGCGCGAAACGGCCGTTGCTGTCCAGGCTGCCCCGATTGACGCGGTCGCCGGGGTAACCCGCGCCGTTCTTTTCGGCGAACAGGTTCGGGTCGAGCTGGTTGATGCCGGCGCCGTGCACGGTGAACGAGCCGTTGTCGAGCCGCTGCCGCCATTCGGCTTGAAGCAGCAGTCCCTGCTTCGTCGTCAGGGTCGGAGTGAGAGTGAGGTCGTAGTTGGGCGCCAGCGCCCAGTAGTAGGGCGTCGTCAGGGCCAGTCCGTAAAGGCCGCTGGAGCTGAAGGTCGGCGGCAGCCAGCCGGTCTTGCGCTTCACCGTCGGGTCCGGGTTCGACATGTACGGCCACCAGAACACCGGTACGTCGAAGAACTCGAGGCGCGCGTTCTCGAAATAGACCATCTTCTCGACGTCGTCGTGGATGATCCGCGATGCCTTGATCTCCCACTTCGGCGGCTTGCGCGGATCGTCGGCACAAGGTTCGCAGGCGGTGTAGACGCCGCTTTCGAACACGGTGATCTTGTCGGTGTCGCGCCGCATGCGGGGGGCGGCGAAGCGCGTCTTGTCGGCGCCTTCGAGCCTGAGAGAATCGACGAACCCGTCGCGAAAATCTTCATCGAGATCGAGTATCTCGCCGGTGACGATCTTGCCGTCGGCCTCGCGCAGCCAAACATTGCCCTCCGCGCGCAGGCGCTTGGTTTTCTGGTCGTAAATGACCTTGTTCGCCTCCAGCCGCGAGCCGCTGTAGTAGATCTGAACGTTGCCGACCGCGGTGACGCGGTTGTTGGCATAGTCGTAGTGCAGTTCGTCGGCCTTCACCAACATCTGGGCGTTGGGGTCCTTCGTCTGGAATCCCGCGCCGGCGGGTGGCGGCTGGCTGGGAACCCCGACCCAGGTCTGGTTGAATCCGGTGTTCGGCAGGGGGTTCGCCCCCGTCTGTGCCAGCGCGAGCCGCGGCGCAAAACAGGCCGCCAGAATGAGCAAAAGAATAGCGCCCGGGGCGACGGTGCCGCTCCGGCACTCCCAACGCACACGTATTGGCCGAGCGGTGGTCGATGAGGCCATCACCCGTCCTCTTGGTACAACAGGACGACGAATCCCGTGACCGTCCCGAAGAGCACAGGCACCCACGCTGCTGCCCCCGGGTGCATGAGCTCAGCCTTGCTCAAGTCTTGCGTCACTTTCGACAATATATAAAGCAGAAATCCGGCACCTATGCCACTCAAAACCATCTTCGGTACGCCGCCAAATCTAAAAAACCGTAAACTCACCGATGCCGCAAGTAAAACCATGCTGGCCAATAGAAAAGGCTGCGCTAGAAGCAGCTGATACTGCAATCTATACCCGGCCGCTCCAAGGCCGGCCTGCTCGGCTCTACTTATGTATAGGGGAAGTTGCCAGAACGATACCGTTTCGGGAGTTGCAAAGCTTTCCCGTACTTGTTCCGAGGTCAGCGTTGTACTTATCAGGTAGGAGTCCAGGTCACGAGGTGCACTGCCGGAGGCGTAGATTCGAGCCTGTTCCAGCCGCCAATGGCCGGGTTCGAGGGCGGCGGTCCTCGCCTCGATGCGCTCCTTGAAATGCCCCGCGGGGTCGTAGGTAAAGACCGTTACTCCGTCGAGACGCGCGCCCTGTTCGCGGCTCGACGTGGCGTTGATGATCGATTCCTGGCGGTCGACGCTGCGCTGGCGCACCCAGAAGCCTGTGCCCGATTGCGTGAGCCCGGACGGGCGTTCGCCGAACAGCTCGGATTCGAGGCGTTTCGAGCGCTCGCGCAAGGCCGCCGACAGCGGATTATAGGCGGTGGTGACGACGGCCCCCATGAGAAGGGCAATGATCAGCGCCGGCGCCACGAATTGCCAGGCCGACATCCCGGCTGCCCGGGCGATCACCAATTCGAGCCGACGCGAGAGGTTGAGGTAGCACGCCATCGCCCCGACCAGGACCGAGAACGGCAGCATGCGCTCGGTGGCCTGGGGAACGCGGAACAACGACGTCTGCGCCACGATCCAAGGCGAGACATTGGGAATGTCCGAAGCACGCCGCGTCAGCTCGACGTAGTCGACCAGCACCACCAGCACGAACACGCCGCCGAACACGGCCATGGTGGCGCCGACGAAGCGCCAGGCGAAATAGCGCGCAAGGGTGAGCGGGATCATCGCGCGTCCCCGATCATGTCTGGCGCCAGCCGCCTGACCAGGCGCTCGGTGACGGCATTCACGACTGCGCTGACCAGGGCCGGCGGCTCGATGGCGGCGCCGCGCGAGATGGCGATAACCGCCCACGTGACCGCGGCGAAAAGCGAGGCGTATATCAGCACCACAGCGGACGGCGTGTGGACGGCGAACACCACTCCGGCGAAGCCGACGAACCGCAAAACGGTGATGCCGATGATCGTCAATGCGAGTGAAAACGCCCGGCTTTGCCGACTTGTTCGCGGCGCGCCCAGGATGGCGAACGCGATCGTCACGAAGACGAGAGGATAGAGCGGCGCAGTGAGGCGATCGTGCAGTTCCGCGTGCAACTGCCCCGGTTGCGTCTTCACCAGACGATCGTCGGGATCGGGGTTGAGAAGCTCATTTAACAAGCGCTCGCGTGCCCCGTAGACGGTTGCCTGCAGCGGCGCGCCGGTGCCGAACCGGGACAGGTCGAAGGCGTGCCGATCGAACAGCACGATCGTCGGATCGAGCTTGCCGGTTTCCAGCCGTTGCATGCTGCCGTTGTACAACAGCATGAAATTGCTGTTGTTGCTCTCCACGATCTCGCCGTACTCGGCCAGGAACGTGGCGTGCTCCTTGGGATCGCGCCTGTCGTCCATGAAGATGCCGACCAGTTGCCCGTTCGGCCGGCGTTCGCGCAGATGGAAGGTTAATCCCGGCTCGATGGTAATGAAGCGTCCCGGCTGGACGATGTTGGCGACGACGTCGGTGCGTACTTTGGTTGCCCAGTCGCGCAGTTCGCGCAAGCCCTTCGGGGCGACATAGGCAGCGAGCGCGGCGACCAGCAGCGCGACCACGACGCCCACCGCCAGAAACGGCCGGAACATGCGCCAAGGGGCCATTCCGGCCGCGTTCATCACGACGATTTCGGAGTCGGTATTGAGCTTGTTGATCGTGTAGGCGACGGCGATCACCAGCGCGATCGGCGCAATCACCAGCACCAGGAGCGGGATAATGAGCCCGGTGAGGCCGACGAAAACCAGAACCGTCTGGCCCTGATTCGTCACCAGGTCGATATCGCGCAACGCCTGGGTCATCCAGATGACGGCGGTCAGGCTGACGAGAATCAGCACGAACGCCCCGAAGCTGGTGCGGAAGATGTAGCGGTCGATCCGTCCCATCATGTCACGGCGTATCCCGTCCCCTTGCGCCGCCCGCCGCACCCCCCCAGGTGCCGGACAAGTCCTAGAAATTCCCACCGAACCTGTACACCCGATCGATGGCAGGACTTCGGCAGCGACCTCGCCACCGGCGAATCGATGCTGTATGGAACCCGGCCGCGGCGTCGATCCGGCCCCGGTCCCGCCGTAATGTAGCAAAAGACGAGGGATTCCGCCGCCATGCCCAATCGCATAGGATTTGCCTCAATCGCTGCGCCGGCGCGGGGGGTCCTGGTCGTCCTTGCCGACGATGGCCTGCGGTTCGGGTCTGCCACCCAGGCGCTCCTCAAGCCGGCGGGCGATCTCGTCGCCCGCGCGGCGGCGGCGGACGGCTTCAAGGGCAGGAGCGGCACGGCGCTCGATATTGTGGCGCCGGCGGGCCTCAAGGCATCGCGCCTTGTCGTCGTCGGCGCCGGCAAGGCGTCCGAATTGAACGACCTGGTGAAGCTCGGGGGGGCCGCCATGGGCAAGATACCGGCGGCCGCCGCCGAGGCGACGTTCGTGCTCGATCTTCCCGCCGGCCCGATGAAGCCCGAGCAGGCCGCCGACGTTGCGCTGGGCGTCGAGCTGCGGGCCTATGCGTTCGATCGCTACAAGACCAAGCGCAAGGAGGGCGAGGAGCGGCCCGGGCAGCGGCGGCTCACGTTCGGCGTTGCCAATGCGCTGGGCGCGCGCAAGGCCTGGGGCGAGCGCGCGGCGGTCGCCGCCGGGGCGCTGGTCGCGCGCGATCTCGTCAACGAGCCGGCAAACGTGCTCCATCCCGAGGAATTCGCGCGCCGCGCCGCGGCGCTCCGGAAGCTCGGCGTCGCCGTCGAGGTGCTCGACGAGCGCGCGATGAAGAAGCTCGGCATGAATGCCCTGCTCGGCGTCGGCCAGGGCTCGCAGCACGACAGCCGCCTCGTCGTGATGCGCTGGAACGGCGGCAAGAGCGGCGCGACGCCGATTTCCTTCATCGGCAAGGGTGTGTGCTTCGATAGCGGCGGCATCTCGATCAAGCCTGCCGCCGGCATGGAGGACATGAAGGGCGACATGGCGGGCGCCGCCTGCGTGGTCGGGTTGATGCACGCGCTTGCCGCCCGCAAGGCCGCGGTCAACGCGGTCGGTGCGATCGGATTGGTGGAGAACATGCCGGACGGCAGCGCCCAGCGGCCCGGCGACATCGTCACCTCGATGTCCGGACAAACGATCGAAATCATCAACACCGATGCCGAGGGGCGGCTCGTGCTGGCCGACGTGCTATGGTACGTCAAGAGCCGGTTCAAGCCCAAATTCATGATCGATCTTGCGACCTTGACCGGCGCCATCATCGTGTCGCTCGGCCACGAACATGCCGGGCTGTTCTCCAACGACGATCGGCTGTCCGAGCGACTTGCCAAGGCGGGAGTTGCAACCGGCGAGCGGGTCTGGCGCATGCCGCTCGGCGCCGAATACGACAAGCTGATCGATTCGAAGTTTGCCGACATGAAGAACACCGGTGGGCGCTGGGGCGGCGCGATCACCGCCGCGCAATTCCTCCAGCGCTTCGTCGAGAAAACGCCGTGGGCGCACCTCGACATCGCCGGAACAGGCTTTTCCTCGCCGCAAACCGACATCAACCGCAGCTGGGCCTCGGGCTGGGGGGTGCGGCTGCTCGATCGCCTAGTTGCCGACCATTACGAGCGATGATGCTCGCCTTGCGGGCCGCGGAGACGGGCATGCCGGAGATGCTGTTCTACCATCTGCAACGCCAGCCGCTCGAAAAGGCGCTGCCGGCGCTGCTCGAGAAATCGCTGGCGCGCGGTTGGCGGGTGGTTGTGCAGGCTTCCTCCGAGGAGCGAGTGGAGGCGCTCGACGCCCATCTGTGGACCTATCGCGACGATGCGTTCCTGCCGCATGGCACCGATCGCGAGGCGGAAGCGGCATCGCAGCCGGTCCTGATCACCACCCGCGATCACAATCCGAACGGCGCCAAGGTGCGTTTTCTCATCGATGGAGTGGGCGTCCCGGCGGACGCCGACGCCTACGAGCGCATCGTCGTGCTGTTCGATGGCGCGGATGCGGAGGCCGTTGCCGCGGCGCGCGAGCGCTGGACGCACGCGAAAACGCAAGGTCTCGCGGCAACCTACTGGCAGGCGGACGAGCAGGGGCGCTGGCAGCGCAAGGCGTGAGTGCCGCTGCGGGCTTGATCATAACCAGTGACGCGGCGGGCCGGCGCGGTGCCTCGGTTGCATAAACGCAAAGCTTTCGCCAGAACGCCGGCATGCTCGTGATCGACGATCTTTGCGTGCGGGTGGCCGGCCGGCTGCTGATCGAGAACGCATCGGTGCAGGTTCCGACCGGCGCCCGGGTCGGTCTCGTCGGCCGCAACGGCGCCGGCAAGACCACCCTGTTCCGCGCGATCGCCGGAGATATCGCCATCGAGAGCGGGCGGATCGGCATCAATCCGCGCGCCAGCGTGCGGCGCCTTGCCCAGGAGGCGCCGGACGGACCCGAGAGCCTCATCGATACGGTGCTGGCGGCCGATCACGAACGCGCGCGGCTCTTGGCCGAGGCGGAAACGGCGCGCGATCCGTTCCGCGTCGCCGAGGTGCAGACGCGGCTCGCGGATCTCGGAGCGCATGCCGCCCCGGCGCGCGCGGCGGCGATCCTCGCCGGCCTGGGCTTTGATGCGGCCGAGCAGCGGCGCGCTTGCGCGGAATTTTCCGGCGGGTGGCGCATGCGCGTGGCGCTGGCGGCCGCGCTGTTCGCCGAGCCCGATGTGTTGCTGCTCGACGAGCCGACCAACTATCTCGATCTCGAAGGCACGATGTGGCTGCAGGCTCATCTCGCGCGCTATCCGCGCACCGTGCTGGTCATCAGCCACGATCGCGATCTGCTCGACGAGGCCGTCGATCACATCCTCCACCTCGAGCGCGGCCGGCTCGATCTCTACCGCGGCGGCTATTCCGCCTTCGAGCGCCAGCGCGAGGAGCGGCAGGCGCTCGACCTCAAGCTCGCCAACAAGCGCGAGACGGAGCGGCGCCGGATCAT
>DASZJC010000410.1:0-3864 GCA_035948495.1 Xanthobacteraceae bacterium
TCTACTCGCGCGCGTGCGGAGCATGGGCGCCCTGCTGGAGAAGCGCCTGGTCGAGCGGTTCGGCAATCATCATCACGTCGGCGACATCCGCGGGCGCGGCCTGTTCTACGGCATCGAGATCGTCGCCGACCGCGCCACCAAAGCGCCGTTCGATCCGGATCTGAAGCTGCATGCGCGGATCAAGCGCGCGGCGCTCGCGCGCGGCCTCGCCTGCTATCCCGGCGGCGGCACGGTGGACGGGTTCAACGGCGATCATGTGCTGCTGGCGCCGCCCTACATCGCCGCCCCGCGCGACATCGACATGATCGTCGAGCGGCTGGGCGAGGCGGTGGATGCCGTGATCGCAGACGTCCCCCGCTAATGCGACACTACGACTGAAACACTCGTTTGTGCGCGGCGGCCGGCCACGGCAAGGTCTGGCGCGATGCCCGCTGAGGTCGTATAAGGCGTAGAGCATGTTCCGTTCCTTCGGAATCGGAACATGCTCTACGTGGTATTGATTGGCGCATGTTCTCATCGGCGAACCGGTACCCACGTCGCCGGAACATGCGCTAGCGTAACGCTTGGCGCTGAGACTCCCATGAGCAGGCGCATTACCAGACGCCGGCTTCTCAAGCAGCTTGCGGCGGCCGGAGTTTTCGCGCCGGCCATCCTTGCGGCATGGCGCGGGCGCAGCGCGGCCGCCCTGCCGCCGCTTCCCAACCTTCCGCCCACCGAAGCGAGGCTGTTGGTCCCCACCGACGGCGATTTCGATATTTATGAACCGGCCTACAACCGACGCACGATGCTGCAGCCGCAATTGCGCGCGCTGTGCAGGACGCCCAATGCGGTGGCGACGATGGTCGATTGGGCCCGCACCAACAACGTGCCTTTTGCCTTGCGCAGCGGCGGGCACGGCTACGAGGGCTTTTCGCAAAGCACCAGCCTTGTGATCGACACGCGCCTCATGAACAGCATCGAAACATCCGGCGGCAGCGTCACCGTCGGTGCCGGCGCATCGCTTGGCGATGTCTACAAGAAGATCGGAGCCAAGGGATCGGCGATACCCGCCGGAAGCTGTCCGACCGTCGGCGTTTCGGGGCACGTGCTGGGCGGCGGTTTCGGGCTGCTGGGGCGCCAGTTCGGGCTTGCCTGCGACAGCCTGCAATGGATCGAGCTCGTGGACCCGCAAGGGCGGATCATCCAGGCCGATGAGCAGCAGCAGCCCGACTTGTTCTGGGCCTGCCGCGGCGGTGGCGGCGGCAGCTTCGGCGCGGCCACCCGCTTTCGCTTCAAGCTGCATCCGGTCAACCGGGTCGTTACGTTCGGCATCGACTGGTCGCTCGATGCGATCCGCGCCGCCAGGGTCATGAAAGCCTGGCAGGCGTGGGCGCCGCACGCGCCGAAGGCCATTACTTCCATCTTCCGGATCGGCAAGCGCGAGGATGGAAGCATCAACGTTCACTGCGCCGGCCAATCCGTCGGCTCGCTGACGAAGTTGCGCAAGGAGCTCAAGGTTCTGATCAATACCGAGAAACCGGCAGCCGATCCCAGGA
Organism: Xanthobacteraceae bacterium; assembly: GCA_035948495.1. Classification (GTDB taxonomy): domain Bacteria; phylum Pseudomonadota; class Alphaproteobacteria; order Rhizobiales; family Xanthobacteraceae; genus AP-16. The sequence continues at coordinate 1,536 of DASZJC010000410.1, forward strand.
TCAAATCCAGGACGTTCCTGGAGGCCGTCGACTATTTTTCCGGCGGCTGGTCTTACGAATCGACATACTCGAAGTGCAAGTCCGACTACGTTACGTCGCCACTCAGCGATGATGGGATTGCCACGCTCATAGCGGGCCTGCGCAAGCTGCCGGCCAATGCCATCGTGCCGATCTGCGATGCCTATGGCGGCGCCGTGGCTGACACGGCGCCGGACGCCACCGCCTTCCCGCATCGGGCAGGCACGCTCTATTGCATCCAATATTATTCAAGCTGGGACTCGGCAACTGATACGCCGACGCGTGTTAAGTACATGCAAGATCTTTATGCATCGATGCGCCCCTACGTGTCCGGGGCCGCCTATGTGAACTATTGCGATCTCGACCTGACCGACTGGGCCGACGCCTATTGGGGCTCGAATCTCCCCCGTCTCCGGCGGATCAAGTCCGCGTTCGATCCCGATAATGTTTTCCGCCATGCGCAGAGCATACCCTTGACGGGTTGATGCGCGGCTAATTCCCGCACGGCGTCATTATTTGGTCATCATAAAGACACGCCGCTGCCGACCCGCTATGGTTCCCCTGCGCCCGAATCGAATTTGCCAAGGGACCTGAAGGAAGGCCAAATATGACCAGAACGAAGCAGTTGCTGCTCGCCGGAGCGGTTCTCCCGAGTCTTGCGCTGTGCCAGCCGATCGCGGCGGGCGCCGGCGAGAACGGCGCGATGCTGCTCGCGCAGCAGCAGCAGGAGCCGCAGCAGAAGAAGCCGGCCCAGCCGCAGCAGAAAGCGCCGCCCCCGCAGCAGCGGCCGCCGGTCGCGCAGCCGCCCCATCCTCAGCCCCCGGCGGCGCAGCAGCCCAGACCTCCGGTGGCCCAGCCGCAGCAACCGCCCCATCCTCAGCCTCCGGCGGCGCAGCAACCCCGACCTCCGGTCGCTCAGCCTCAGCAACCGCCCCATCCGCAGCCTCCGGTGGCGCAGCCGCAGCAACCGCCGCATCCGCAGCCCCCGGCGGCGCAGCAGCCATCCCCGCCCAGACCCCCGGTGGCGCAGCCGCAGCAACCGCCGCATCCGCAGCCCCCGGTGGCGCAGCCACAGCAACCGCCGCATGCTCAGCCGCCCGCCGCGGGCGCGCCCCGGACGCCGCCGGTCGGTGCTGCCGGCTTCGTCGCGCCGCCGCGCACCAGCCAGGAACTGCTCGAGCAGCGCAAGCAGGCCGACGAATGGCGCTCGCGCAAGGTCCAGGACCTGCGCGCGCAGCGCCACGAAGTGCACGAGGGCGGCCGCACCGTCATTCAGGAGCCGGGCCGCACGATCGTTCAGGAAAACGGGCGCTTCCTCATCCGGCACGACGAGGCCGAGCGCTTCGGCTTCCACGCGCGGGACGTTCGCGTCGAGCAGCAAGGCGCCGACACGGTCACCATCGTCGAGCGGCCGGACGGCATCCGCATCGTCACCTTCACCGGCCCGGACGGGCGTCTGCTCCGCCGGCTGCGGCGCTATCCGGACGGCCGCGAGGTGATCATCATCGACAATCCGGTGCGCGAATATCGCGACGTCGCCGACTTCTACGTCGACCTGCCGCCGCCGGTGATCCGCATCCCGCGCGAGCGCTACATCCTCGATGCGGATCAGGCGAGCGAGGCCGACATCTACGCCGTCCTAACCGAGCCGCCGGTCGAACCGATCGAGCGCGCCTATTCGCTCGACGAGATCCGCTACAGCCGGCCGCTGCTCGAGCGCATGCCGAGCATCGACGTCGACACGATCAATTTCGAGTTCGGCTCGTGGGAAGTGACGCCCGACCAGGTCGGCCGCCTTGCGTTCATCGCCGAGGCGATCAACCGGGCCGTGGCGGCAAACCCGCGCGAGGTGTTCCTGATCGAAGGCCACACCGACGCGGTCGGCTCCGACGTCGACAATCTGTCGCTGTCCGACCGGCGCGCGGAGGCGGTCGCGACGGCGCTGTCCGAGCAGTTCCAGGTCCCGCCCGAGAATCTGACGACCCAGGGCTACGGCAAGCAATATCTGAAAATCCCCACCGACGGTCCGGAGCGGCGCAACCGCCGCGTCACCGTGCGCCGCATCACGCCGCTGCTGATGGGGCAGCAGTAACGCTCGTCATTGCGAGCGAAGCGAAGCAATCCAGGGCAGCGGGTCTGGCCCCTGGATTGCTTCGTCGCGCCTGTGGCGCTCCTCGCAATGACGGTCGCGGCTTCCCCGCTACTCGCTATTCTCCATTCGGCGCTTCGCCTGCCGGGCCTCGCGCGCTCGTTTGAATGGTTCAAGGCGCTCGCGCAGCGCTTCCATCATGGCAATCTTTTCGCCGAAGGA
>DASZJC010000411.1:0-1599 GCA_035948495.1 Xanthobacteraceae bacterium
GAGCGAGGGGTTCGCCCTTTCCTTTTGGACGACCCTTGCGGGCCGCGACGGCAACCCCTGGGATATCGGCCGGGCTCGCGTGAGCAGCGAAACCGGCGGACTATCCTATCGCAATGCCATCGTCGCGGAGCTTGCCGGGCGACCGATCTGTTGCCTGATCGGCTATGCGCTCGGCGACGAAACAGAGCCGGCTGCCGGTGATCTGCCGCCCCTGCTCGTGCCGCTGCACGCGCTGATGAACCTCGCACCGGGCACATGGTACGTGCACGTGCTCGCCGCCTATCCGCAATACCGCGGCAGCGGCTACGGCTCGGCGCTTCTTGCTCAAGCCGAGAGGCTCGCCGCAGGCGCCGGTCAGTCGGGCCTGAGCCTCATCGTCACCGACACCAACACGGGTGCTCGCCGCCTCTATGAGCGGTGCGGCTATGGCGAGGCTGCTCGCCGCAAGATCGTCAAGGCGCAGTGGCAGCACCCCGCGACCGACTGGGTGCTGCTGACGAAGCGCCTGTGACCGACGACGGCTAAGCGCGCGGCGGGCGGCGGCGGTCGTGGAACCACGCGCGGTACTTCGACATCTTCTCGCGCTGCGCCGACGGCGCATGCCGCTTGCACGTCGCGGCCTCCTCGCTGTTGGCCGGCGCGCCCCAGCGCAGCTCGACGCAGTCGTTCGGGTTGTAGGCCATCTCGAAATCCGTTGCGCGGTTCATCACGTCCTTGAGCGCGAGCGTCCAGGCGGAGCCGTCGCTGCGCGTATAGGAAAACTTGCGCGTCACGATCTCGGACGCGAGCACGCCTTCCAGTTCCGCTTTCACGTCGGCGACGCTCTTGCCCTGCGGCATGGCATACCGCTCGGGACGCCGCGCGACGCGGTCGGGAAAGCCGCGCACGACGTCGAGCGCGATCAGCAGGCGCAAATCGCGCGCCGGGGTCGAGAAATCTTCCCACGCGCCGCCCGTCTCGAAGATGGTCGGGCCGTCCGGCATGCTCGCCTCGCCCTTCCCGCTGGCGAGGAACTTGCGCCCGTTTTCGACCGATTGCACGCGCACCTTCACCTGCTCGTCGAGCGAGACGATCGCGTCCTTCATCGCCTCCAACGGATCGAGCGGCGAGGGCGACATCACGTCGTCCATGCGGTCGTAGAAATCCTCGATGCCGAGCCGCGACTGATCGAGCGAGAAGTCGGCGTACTGGGGATTTTTCGCGATCTCGTCGTTGCTGAGCCGCCGCAGCGCGCCGTTCGTCCCGCGCATGATCGGCCGGAAGCGCTTGAACCCGGGCCCGCCGAGCGCGGGATCCTGGGCGAACAGGAAATTGCCGCGCCAGAAACGCTTGCGCGCGACCGTGCCGTCGGGCTGCCCGTCGACCGCGAGAATGACACCGGCCGCGCCCGCCGACTGCGGCACGCGCCGCACGATCATCAGGACGTGCCCATAAGGATCGGCATAGACGACCCCCGGGCGCAGCGTCTCCTGCGTGAGCGGGACGGGATAATAGTCGGTGTTGTTGTCGGCCAGCACCGTGCGCGCCGATCCGGAGTGCACCGCATCGGCGACGACCTGGATGTATGCACCGAACGACGCCACCAGGCCCAGGTGCCTG
>DASZJC010000412.1:0-3416 GCA_035948495.1 Xanthobacteraceae bacterium
GGCCGCGAGCTTCTCGCCGCCTTGCCGAAGAAGCCGGCGCGCAGCGCCGCCCACGCCCGCGCCGCCGCGCTGATCCAGGGCGCCGACCGGGCGGCGCGCGATGTCTTCCTCGCCGCCCATGCGGAAACGCTCTATCGCGCCTTGACCAAAGACTTCACCGCGTTCGCGCGGGTCGGGGACCTCGTTTACGCCGCCGCGCGCGAGGCGCCGGGCTTGGTGCCGACGCGCGAGCAGGTGGCGCAGGAAAGCGCACTGCCGCAGCGCGACAAGGACGGCGTCGAAATCGACCAGGGCATTTTGCTCTCGCACCTGTTCGCGCACGCCGCCGCCGGCGCGCATCTGTGCCACGCCATGCTGCTGCCGCGACAGGAATCGCTCGAGCTCTTGCCGCGCTTCAGGCAGCACGGCCGCCTCGACCTCGGCTCGGCGTCGATCGAGCGCCGCGGCAAGGCCGCGTTCGTGACCATGCGCAACCGGCGCTTCCTCAACGCCGAGGACACCAGCACCATCCCGGATCAGGAGACGGCGGTCGACCTGGCGACGCTCGATCCGGAGAGCGAGATCGCGGTGCTGCGCGGCGACGTGTCCGAACACGCGAAATATCGCGGGCGCCACGTGTTCTCGGCGGGCATCAATCTCACCCACCTCTACTACGGCAAAATCCCGTTCGTCTGGTACATCGAGCGCGACCTCGGCATGGTCAACAAGCTGCTGCGCGGCGTGTCACGGCCAGAGCACGCGCCGGACGTGGTCCCGCTCGGCAGCATCGAGAAGCCGTGGATCGCCGTGGTCGAAGAATTCGCCATCGGCGGCGGCTGCCAGATTCTGCTCGCGGTCGATTACGTGCTGGCGGCGAGCAACGCCTACATGACCTTGCCGGCGCGCAAGGAGGGGATCATTCCCGGCCTTGCCAACCTGCGGCTGCCACGCTTCGTCGGCGACCGCATCGCCCGCCAGGCGATCATGTACGGGCGCAGGCTCGACTGCGACACGCCGGAAGGGCGGCTCATCTGCGACGAGATCGCGCCGCCGCACGACATGGACACCGCGATCGCGCGCGTGGTCGACGGCTTCACCAGTTCCGGCGTGGTGAGCGCGTGCGGCAACCGCCGCGCCATGCGCATCGGCCAGGAGCCGCTCGACCTGTTCCGGCGCTACATGGCGGTCTATACGCGCGAGCAGGCCTATTGCCACTTCAGCCCGGCGCTCATCGCCAACCTCGAGCGCCATTGGAACGCCCACCGGCGCGTCGCGTGAGCGGCCAGTTTCCAAATCGTGGACGTGACCTGCGGGCCGATCATTTTTCGCGAAGCAACGGGCGCCGATGTGCCGGGCATATCGCGCGTGCGCACGTCGGTCATCGAGAACTTGCTGACTGCCGACCAGCTTGAACAGCGCGGGATCACGAACGCCAGTGTTGCGGCATCCTTTTTGGCGGACGCCAAAGGTTGGGTGGCGGTGCGGGACGAGGAGATCGTAGCGTTCTCCATCGCAGATCGAGGCAGCCAGTCGATATTCGCATTGTTCGTGCTGCCTGCTTATGAATGCCGGGGAATCGGCAGCAGGCTGCTGGATTTGGCACTTGAATGGTTATGGACGAATGGCGCCGAGCGGGTCTGGTTGACGACGGGTGCCGGCACAAAGGCCGTCCGGTTCTACGAAAAACGAGGATGGACGTGCACCGGCACGGGTCCCCGCGGCGACCTCCGGTACGAACGTGAACGGTCCTGACTCATCAATCCGGCGGCACTGAGGTTGTGAGCGTCTGTTCTTGGCTGCTGCAGCCGCATATCCTTGGCTTTTCGGAGACCCTGCTAATGCCGGTGAACCGCCAGATTCTGCTCGCCGCCCGGCCGGAGGGCGCGCCGACGCCCGCGCATTTCCGGCTGGTCGAGACCCCGGTGCCGCAGCCGCGCGACGGCGAGGTGCTGCTCAAGACCCTGTGGCTCTCGCTCGACCCGTACATGCGCGGGCGCATGAGCGCGGCGCGGTCCTACGCCAAGCCGGTCGAGATCGGCGAGGTGATGGAGGGTGGCACCGTGAGCCGGGTCGAGGCGTCGCGGCGCAAGGATTTCGCCGCCGGCGACATCGTGCTCTCCCGCGCCGGCTGGCAGGAGTACGCGGTGTCGGACGGCAGCGGGCTGCGCAAGCTCGATCCGGCGCGCGCGTCGGTGTCGACCGCGCTCGGGGTGCTCGGCATGCCGGGCATGACCGCCTATACCGGCCTTTCAACCATCGGCCAGCCCAAGGCGGGCGAGACGGTCGTGGTCGCCGCCGCCACCGGGCCGGTCGGCGCGACGGTGGGGCAGATCGCGAAGATCAGGGGCTGCCGCGCGGTCGGCATCGCCGGCGGCCCTGACAAGTGCCGCTATTTGGTCGATGCGCTGGGGTTCGACGCGGCGGTCGATCACCGCGCCCCGGGCTTGGCGGAGAGGTTGCGCGAGGCGTGCCCGCGCGGCATCGACGTCTATTTCGAGAACGTCGGCGGCGCGGTGTGGCAGGCGGTGTTTCCCCTGCTCAACGACTTCGCCCGCGTGCCGGTGTGCGGGCTCATCGCCCATTATAACGACGTGGCGCCGCCCGCCGGCCCCGACCTCTCGCCGGCGCTGATGCGCGCCGTGCTCACGAAACGACTCACCATCCGCGGCTTCATCGTGCGCGACTTCGCCGCCCAGGCGGCCGAGTTCGAGCGCGACGTAGCGCAATGGCTGCGCGAGGGCAAGATCAAATACCGCGAGGACGTGGTCGACGGCATCGAGAACGCGCCGCCGGCCTTCATCGGCCTCCTGCGGGGCAAGAACTTCGGCAAGCTCCTGGTGCGCGTGGCGAAGGAGTAGGACGCAACGACTCTCCACTTCGTCATGCCCGCGGAACGGGGCATACTTACCCGGCCTTGCGAACGCCGCAAAAATGCGCATTCTGGCAGCCGAAACAATGCGCGCGGACCGGGGCGACCAGTCCGCAAGCACAGCCGACGGAGGACTTCATGGCCAAGGGTCAGATGCGAGCCAACAAGGAAAAGAAGAAACCGAAGGCGGAATGGAACAAGAAGAAGAAGGGCGGCCGGGAGCCCCCGCGCTACGCCGCCCCGGCGCAGCCGCAGATCCACGGACAGGATCCCTTCGGGAAGAAATAAGTACGACGAGTTGAGCCGCGTTGCGCGGCGAAACCCGACGATTGCAGAAATTCCGGCAGCGATGGGTTTTCGCCTGTCGTCGCGGTGGTCAATTCATCCCACGAAAGAGGAATCCGCCATGCTGACGCTTTATTTCGCGCCGGGCGCATGCTCGATGGCAGCCCACATCGTCCTCGAGGAGAGCGGCGAGAAATACCAGCCGCAACAGGTCGATCTCGCCCACGGCGAGCAGCGCACCGAGGCCTATCTCAAGATCAACCCGCAGGGGCGCGTGCCGGCG
>DASZJC010000413.1:0-1620 GCA_035948495.1 Xanthobacteraceae bacterium
ATCGCCGCGGAGTACGTCCTCATCGTGTTCCGCATCAACGAGCACCTCGGCGCGATCCGCAATCGCGGCGGGATGTGAGTTCGTTGGTATTTTTGGAGCATGATCTTTTCCGAAAACCGGTTCCCACTTTTCGGGATCATGCTCGTGCTCACGTCGCGAAGCGGAAATGCATCACGTCGCCGTCGGCGACGACGTAGTCCTTGCCTTCGAGCCGCATCTTGCCGGCGTCGCGCGCGCCGACTTCGCCGCCCAGCGCCACGTAGTCGCCATAGGCGATGGTCTCGGCGCGGATGAAGCCGCGCTCGAAGTCGGTATGGATCGCGCCCGCCGCCTGCGGCGCGCGGGTGCCGCGGGTCACCGTCCAGGCGCGCGCCTGCTTGGGGCCGGCGGTGAAGAACGTGACGAGGTCGAGCAGCCGGTAACCGGCGTGGATCAGCCGATCGAGCCCCGGTTCGGCGAGCCCGATCGCGGCGAGATATTCGGCGCGCTCGTGCGGCGGCAGCACCGCGATCTCCGCTTCGATCTTGGCCGAGATCGTCACCGCCGCCGCCCCTTCTTCCGCGGCGCGCGCCTCGACCCGGGCTGAGAACGCGTTGCCGGTCGCGGCTGCGGCTTCGTCCACGTTGCATACGTAGAGCACCGGCTTGAGGGTGAGGAGCCCGAGCATGCGCACCGCCTTCTCGTCGTCGGGCCGCCGTTCCATGAACCGCGCCGGCCTGCCCTCGCGCAGCGGCGCCAGCGCGCGGTTGACGAGCGCGAGCGTGTCGCCCGCCTCCTTGTCGCCGCCGCGGGCGCGTTTCTCCAGCGCGGCGGCGCGGAACTCCAGGCTGTCGAGGTCGGCGAGCATCAGTTCGGTCTCGACCGTCTCGATGTCGGCGATCGGATCGACGCGGTCCTCCACGTGGGTCACGTCGTGGTCGGCAAAGCAGCGCACCACGTGGGCGATGGCGTCGACCTCGCGGATATTGGCGAGGAACTGGTTGCCGAGCCCTTCGCCCTTGGAGGCGCCGCGCACCAGGCCGGCGATGTCGACGAAAGTCAGGCGGGTCGGAACGATCTCGGCCGACTTCGCGAGCCGGGCGAGTTCGACGAGGCGCGGATCGGGCACCGCGACCTCGCCGATGTTCGGCTCGACGGTCGAGAACGGATAGTTGGCGGCTTGCGCCGCGGCGGTCGCCGTCAGCGCGTTGAAGAGCGTCGACTTGCCCACGTTCGGCAGGCCGACGATGCCGCAGCGAAAGCCCATGCAATGTCTCGAAGTTCGTTGTGAGATGCGCGGGGCTCAGGCCTCCGCGGGCTTGCCGGCTTGTTTCGGCTCGACGAAGCCCTTGGCGTCCATGGCGAGGTGCACCTTGTTCTGGAACGTCGCATCCTGGCCGCGCACCAGCAATTCGGCGTTCTCGGCGATGATGTCGCACAGCGCCTCGACCCACGGCCGCTCGCTCTTGGCGAAATCGCCGAGCACGTGGGCGTAGACCAAATCCTTGACGCCTGGGTGTCCGACCCCGATGCGCACCCGCCGGTAGTCGTTGCCGACATGCGCGCTGATCGAACGCAGGCCGTTGTGGCCGGCATTGCCGCCGCTGGTCTTCACCCGCAGTTTGCCGGGCGCCAGGTCGA
>DASZJC010000414.1:0-2870 GCA_035948495.1 Xanthobacteraceae bacterium
GATTCCCGTGACGATCGGTCGCGGCGAGAATAGCGGGCGCACGGTGACGTACCACAACGTGGTGCGCCGCTGGGTGAAGCTCGGCGACTGGACCGGCGCCGCGCGTACCTTCAGCGTGCCGGTGGCGGATTTGCAGGGCGCGGACGCGGCCGCGATCATCGTCCAGGCCGGCACCGCCGACCATCCCGGCACGATGCTCGGCGCAGCCCTGGCCTCGGTGCACTGACCGTATCCCTCCCCTGAAGGGCCCCGAAGGGGGAGGGTGGCGCGCGCAGCGCGCCGGGTGGGGCACTTTTTGGTCCACCCATCCGCCCCGCTTTTGAATCCACCCCACCCGCCACGCTTCGCTCGGCATCCTCCCCTTTCAGGGGGGGATAAAAAAACAGGCCGGCGCAGGCCGGCCTGTAAAGCATTGGGGGAATGAACCGTGTGCAGAACAGGACCCGGTCCGCTTAAACCCCGGGGGGCTGGGGGGCTGAGGAATCCGGAGTTCTCGCCGGACCGGGTCCCAGGAGCGTCCCTTGTCGCAATCCTCCGGGGCATGCGCTTGGCTGAAATGGGGCGGCATTATGATTTTCGCTGACGTGTTCGTGAGGTCGTGTCCGGCCGCAAACTTCGGGCGGCCTCGGCTCTCCCGGTTGCGCGCGTCAACCGGCCCCTTGCGATAGCGAGCCGGCAGGGCGATCATGACTCGTCCTTGACAAGGAGGCGCCGCATGTCCTTCGGGCTTGGCGAAACCGAACCCGGCGAGATCCGCGGGGGCGAGGCGGGCAGTGCCCCGGCCATCGCCCCCCCGAGCCACGTGACCTTCGAGCGGCGGGAACTCCGCCGCATCCTCGGCCTCTACGGCCGCAAGGTCGCGGCCGGCGAATGGCGCGACTACGCCATCGACTTTTTGAAAGACCGCGCGGTGTTCTCGGTGTTCCGGCGGTCCTCGGAAGTGCCCATCTACCGCATCGAAAAGAACCCGCGCCTGGCGCGGCGGCAGGGCATCTACAGTATCATTTCGGCGACCGGCCTCATCCTCAAGCGCGGCCACGAGCTCGATCGCGTGCTCGGCGTGCTCGACACGTCGGTGCGGCTGGTGGCGAATTGAGCGAAAAGGGAGCGAATAGCGAATAGGGAATAGCGAATAGGGAGCAGAATAGCGAAAAAGGTTTCGCTGCTGACTATTCGCTATTCGCTACTCACTATTCGCTCGCCAAAGCAAAACGCCCCGGCCATGGGCCGGGGCGCGCATCCGTGCCGAACCGATCAGTTAGCGGCGATCACCGAACAGCTGGAGCAGAAAGGTGAACATGTTGATGAAGTCCAGATAGAGCGACAGCGCGCCCATGATGGCCTTGCGGCTGGCGACGGTGCCGTCGTCGTTGACGCTGTACATTTCCTTGATCCGCTGCGTGTCCCAGGCGGTCAGCCCGGCGAAAACCAGGACGCCGACCACCGAGATCACGAACTGCATTGCGGCACTCGCGAGGAAAATGTTCACGAGGCTGGCGAGGATGATCCCGAACAGGCCCATGATCAGGAACGAGCCGATCGGCGAGAGATCGCGCTGCGTCGTATATCCGTAGAGACTCAACGCTGCGAAGGATGCCGCCGTGATGAAGAATACGCGGGCGATCGAGGTGTAGGTGTACACCATGAAGATCGAGCCGAGTGAGATGCCGAGCACGGCTGCAAAGACCCAGAAGGCCATTTGCGCGCCGGACGTGCTCATGCGGTTGATGCGCGCGCCCAGCAGGAACACAAGTCCCAGCGGCGCCAAGAACACGACCCACTTGAGCGGGCTGATGAACAGGGCGTAACCGAGGCTCGTCAACATCAGGCCGTTTGGCAGATGGGCTGCCGCGAGGGCCGGGTCGGTTGTCACGGACAGCGAGTAAGCGCCGAACGCGGTCACCCCGGTGATGGCGAGCCCGATGGCCATGTAGTTGTAGACGCGCAGCATGTAAGCGCGCAGGCCCGCGTCGATGGCGGCCGCGCGGCCGACGCCGACGCCGCGGGCGGCCGTAGAGTTCCGGTCGAAGTCCGACATGGAATGATCCCTCTGTGTCGTCCGGCTGCAGCCCTGTGGAGGCGGGCCGCCGGCACGGACCGATTAGGCGCTGCAGCGCGATACCACGAACGCCCGGTCGCCGTAAATCTAGTGCGCTATTGGGCCGCGCGCTAGATGGGTCCGGCCGGCGGCGGCCTTTCCTTAAAAATCATTAAGGTTTCGCTTTCGCCGCCGGACGAACCGGCCGGCTGTCATAAAAAACTTATAAATGCCGCAGCACGCGGGCGGGCTTCTGGCCCAGCGCCGTGAACGTCCCGGCGAGCCCGAACGCGACGGTCAGCGCCAGGGCTGCGAGCGCCGAGCCGATCGCCGCCCCCGGCTGCCAGGCAAATCTGAGGTTCATCACGCTCGTGACCACGAAGGCGGCGGCGAGCGATCCGGCCGCGACGCCGAACACGGCGGTCGCCGCGCCGAGCAGCAGATATTCGAGCGCATACGAGCCGGTGAGCCGCAGGCGCGTCGCCCCCAGGGTCTTGAGCACCACGGCGTCGTACACCCGGTGACGGTGTCCGGTCGCCAGCGCGCCGCCGAGCACCAGCACGGCGGCCACGAGCGCCACGGCGCTCGCGCCGCGGATGGCGAGCGTGAGATCGAGTACGATCTTGCTCACCGCGTCGAGCGCCTCCTTGACACGCACGATCGTCACCCCCGGGAATGCCTCGGCGACCGCCCTGAGGAGGGCGATCTCCGCCGCCGGCGCGCCGCCGCCCGGATAGGTCAGCGTGGCGATGTCCGCGTGCGGCGCGCCGCGCAGCGCGTCGGGCGAGAGCACCATGACGAAGTTGATCCCGAGCGTCTGCCAATCGACCGT
>DASZJC010000415.1:0-2454 GCA_035948495.1 Xanthobacteraceae bacterium
CTCGAGTCCCGAGACGAACTGCTGCAGGCGGTCGGACAGGCTTTCGTAGGCCGCGGTCATGCTGTGAAAGACCGTATCGCCGCCGATCTCCGGGACGATCTTTGCGCACAGCATCGTGCCCATGGGCGGGCACGCGCGGAATGTTTCGTCGGAATGCCAGATGTCGGTTGCGGCGGGCGGATTGCCTTCTTTGTTGTCGTAGACGATCAGCTCCGGACTGTCGGCGGCGTTGGTGGAGAACGGGTGCACGGTAAGCTCGCCGAAACAGCGGCCGAACCGCTTGAGGTCTTCCGAGCCGATGGTTTGCCGCGGGAAGACCAGCACTTCGTGGGCGGCGAGCGCGTCGCCGACGGCCGCGACGACGGCGGCGTCGAGCGGCCGCGTCAGGTCGATCCCGGTGATCTCGGCGCCGAGGAAGACGCCGAGCTTGCGCACCTTCGGCACGGCGTCGGTTTTCGCGGCCGTGGCAACTTCGTTCATATGATCCTCCGGGACCGGCGGGCCGTCGCGCGACGGGCCAATATGGCATATCGCGCCGAATTTGAGTCGGGTCTTCATCTTTATCGCTCGAAGGCGGCAAGCGGCGCGCCGTCGAGTCCCTCGATCGAGAGTCCAAGAAAGGCAAGGATCGTCGGCGCGATGTCGACCAGGCTGCTCGTGCGAGCGTGGACGCCGGGGTGGACATCCGTTTCATTGAGCAACAGGAACGGCCGCGTTTCGTCCGGTCCCCAGCCGCCATGCTGGCCGCATCCGACCGGCGTGGGATTGCCCGGGTCGGCTGCCACCCAACGAGATCCGCGGACGCCATGGGCGTTGGCATCCTCGCGCCGCCCCATGTTGACGGCCGCCACCACCCCGCCGGTTGCGGCGTGCCCCAAGGCGGCGAGCCCGTTCTCGCCAACGACCTCGCCCGCCCAAGGCTCCGCTCGCATGGCTTCGAGCACGTCGAGCAGCGCGGTCCGGCCCGCGTTCGTCGCGTAGAGGAGCGCGGCGGTGCCCTGGGTCGCGACGGCGATCCGGCCGTTCGCGAGTTCACCGCCGAGACCACGCGATTCGAGCCACGTTTCGATGGCGACGTAATCGCCGATCGTCTCCTGACCGTGATCCGAGCCGATCAGAAGCAGAATGCTCTCTCCGGCTGCGCGCAGGCGTTCCACGGTCTCGATCACCGCGCCGACGCATCGCTCGGTCGCCCGCAGCGCAACGTGATGTTCGGGAGAGCCGAGTGGCGTGCCGTGCAGCGTGAGGTCGGGGTTGGCAAGCCATAATATCGATACGCTCGGCTTGCGGTCGGTGAGAATCTCCGAACAAAACCGCTCGGTCATGGCCCAATCGCCGGCGAGATCATGACTGACGGCAAGCGCGTCCCGGCCTTCGATCGGGTCCCCGCCCGGCGCGTACGAGCCGGCACGGTGATAGACGAATCCGAAGCTCTCCGGGTCGAGAAAATAGGCGGCACCGGGAGAGACATTGGAGAAGGCGACGAAGCCTCCCGAGCCGGCCACGCGCTCGGCGAGCGTAGGCACGCGCAAGGTACCGCCGGTGGCGGCACGCATCTGAGTTCGGAATACCGGATTGCCGACGTCGCGCACGGTGATCCGACCGTCCTCGATCAATCCCATGCGGTTGCCGTGGAGGCCATGACGAGCGGGACGGCAACCGGTTGCGACCGATGCGGCGGAGGCGCGCGTCGCGGAGGGGAATATCGCCCGGTGATCGGCGCACCAAAGGCTTCGGCGCGCCGTCTCGCAAAGGACCGGGGTCAGTTCTGGCGTGACCCAGCTCCTGCCCAATCCGTCGCAGCAAACGAAGACGGCCCGGCGCGAACGGTTCATACGGCGGATAACGCGCGCGCTTGCGGCCTCAATCCCCGTTGATGCCGGCGTCCTCGATCATCTTCTTCCACGCGACGAGCTGGGCCTTGATGTAGTCGCCCAACTCCTCGGGGGTGCTGGAAAATCCCTCGAAGCCGATGTTCTTGAATTTCGCCTGGACGTCCGGGCTGTCGATGACCTTGCGCAGCGCGCCGTTGAGCTTCGCCACGACCGCCGGCGGCGTTCCGGCCGGCGCGACCAGGCCGGCCCAGGCATCGAGATTGAAGCCCGTGATGCCGGCCTCGTCCATGGTCGGCAGATCCGGATAGAGCTTGCTGCGGTGGATGCGCGATATCGCCAACGGGCGCAACGTCCCGGCTATGACAAACGGCATGGCGGTGGTGAAATCGGCGAACATCATCGACACGCGGCCAGCAAGAACGTCCTCGAGCGCCGGCGCCGTGGTCTTGTAGGGGACATGCAGCATGCTGATTTCGGCCCACTTGGCCAAAGTGTAGCCGCCGACGATCCCGGCGGTGTTGCCGCTGGCAAACGTCAGCTTTCCGGGGTTGGCCTTGGCATAGTCGACCAGTTCCTTGACCGAATGGATCGGCAGGTCCGGGTTGACCACCAGCATCAG
>DASZJC010000416.1:0-7280 GCA_035948495.1 Xanthobacteraceae bacterium
CGCGATCGAGCATCTGGCGCGCGATCTCGCCAAGAGCCGCGACGTGCTCTACCTCGGCCGCGGCACCAGCTTTCCGATCGCGCTGGAAGGCGCGCTCAAGCTCAAGGAAATCTCCTACATCCACGCGGAAGGCTACGCGGCCGGCGAACTCAAGCATGGCCCGATCGCGCTCATCGACGAGAAGCTGCCGGTCATCGTGATCGCGCCCTACGACCGGGTGTTCGAAAAAACCATGTCCAACATGCAGGAGGTCGCGGCGCGCGGCGGGCGCATCATCCTGGTCACCGACCCCAAAGGCGCGCGCGAGGCCGCGATCGATTCGCTCGTGACCTTGACCTTACCGGACATGCCCGCAACGGTGACGCCGCTTGTCTACGCGATCCCGGTGCAGCTCATCGCTTACCACACGGCGGTGGTCATGGGGACCGACGTCGACCAGCCGCGCAACCTGGCAAAGTCGGTCACGGTCGAATGAATGCGGCCGCCCGCCGCAGTCGCGGAACGGCCCCACCATGCACAACCGCCGGCGTTCCGGCTATAATAGCGCAACGCCAATGACCGAGACCGCGGAATGACGAGCCCGGAAATACCCACTGTGCCGAGTGACACGCAGGACTTGATCGTTCCGTCCGCGACGGTACCGGGGGCCGCCTCTTCGAGTGCGCGCGGCCGCATCCGCAACTACTTCCTCACCGGATTGATCGTCGCCGGGCCGCTGGCCATCACGATCTACCTGATCTGGTCGTTCGTGACCTGGGTCGACGGCTTGGTGCGCCCGTTCATCCCGCCGGCGTTCCGCCCGGAGACCTACCTGCCGGTCCAGGTCCCGGGCTTCGGGCTGATCATCGCGTTCCTGGCGCTCACCCTGCTGGGCTTTCTGACCGCCAACCTGGTCGGCCGCAAGCTGGTGGAATTCGGCGAGCGCATCCTCGGGCGCATGCCGGTGGTGCGGCCGCTCTATCGCGGCCTCAAGCAGGTGTTCGAGACGCTGTTTTCGAAATCCGGCTCGACCTTCCGCACGGTCGGGCTGGTGGAGTTCCCGGCGCCCGGCATGTGGTCCCTGGTGTTCCTGTCGACGCCGCCGGGTTCCGACATCACCGCGCGGCTGCCGAGCCAGGAGGAGCACGTATCGGTGTTCATGCCGTGCACCCCCAACCCGACCACCGGCTTTTTCTTTTTCGTGCCGCGGCGCGAGGTGATCGAGCTCGATATTCCGGTCGAAGCTGCCGCCAAGCTGATCATGACCGCCGGCATGATCCAGCCGGGCGGCAGCGAGCAGAGCCGGCTTGCAGCGCTCGCCGAAACCGCGCGCGCCGCGCAGACGGTGCACACCGTCGCCCCCGCCAAATAATCACCCCGCGCGCAGCAGCCGGATCGCCTCGTCGCGCTCGAACAGATAGAGCAGGTGGCGCAGCGCCTCGCCGCGTTCCGTCGTCAGGCCGGGGTCGCGCGAGAGAACGAGCGCCGCATCCTGGCGCGCCGGCTCGAGCAGCGCGGCATGCACGTCGATGCGGGCGACGCGAAAGCCCGGCACGCCGCTTTGCCGCGTTCCCAAGAGGTCGCCTTCGCCGCGCAGGCGCAAATCCTCCTCGGCAATGCGGAAGCCATCCTCGGTCTCGCGCATGATGGCGAGCCGCGCCTTCGCGGTCTCCCCGAGCGGCGCCTTGTAAAGGAGCAGGCACGTGGAGCGGCCGCTGCCGCGCCCGATCCGTCCGCGCAACTGATGCAGCTGCGCGAGCCCGAAGCGCTCGGCGTGCTCGATCACCATGACGGTCGCTTCCGGCACGTCGACGCCGACCTCGATCACCGTGGTGGCGACGAGCAGCCGCGTCTCGCCGCCGGCGAACCGCGCCATGGCGGCATCCTTCTCGGCGCCTCGGAGGCGGCCGTGAATGATGTCGACCGCCTCGCCGAAGCGTTGCTTGAGCGCGGCGAAGCGCTCCTCGGCGGCGGCAAGATCGGTCGCTTCGGATTCCTCGACCAGCGGGCAGACCCAATAGATCCGCTCGCCGCGATCGAGCGCGCGCCCGACCGCGCCGACGACCTCGTCGATGCGGCCGAGCGGCAGGGTGCGGGTGTCGACCGGCAGGCGCCCGGCCGGCTTCTCGCGCAGCTCGGATATGTCCATGTCGCCGAAGTAGGTGAGCACCAGGGTGCGCGGGATCGGGGTTGCGGTCAGCACCAGCACGTCGACCGCTTCGCCCTTGCGCGCGAGCGCCAGGCGCTGATGCACGCCGAACCGGTGCTGCTCGTCGACGATCGCCAGCGCCAGATCCTTGAACACGACCCCTTCCTGAAACAAGGCGTGGGTGCCGAGCAGAAGACCGAGGTCGCCGCGCGCCAGACGGTCCAGCATCTCTTCGCGTTCGCGGCCGCGCTCGCGCCCGGTGAGGATGGCGATGCGAATGCCGGCGGCCTCGGCAAGCGGCGCCATGGTCTTGAGGTGCTGGCGCGCCAGGACTTCGGTCGGCGCCATCAGGGCTGCCTGCCGGCCGGCTTCGATCACGGCTGCCGCGGCGATCAGCGCCACCACCGTCTTGCCCGAGCCCACGTCGCCTTGCAGCAGCCGCAGCATGCGCTGCGGCTTGCCGAGGTCGTCAACGATTTCGGCGGCGGCGCGCCGCTGCGAGGCGGTGAGCGAATAGGGCAAGGCGTCGCCGATGCGCGCGCGCTTCGAGCCGTCGCCGACGTTGCGATGCCCGCCCTGGCGCCGTGCATGGGCGCGCACCAGCGCCAGCGCCAGTTGACCGGCGAGGAACTCGTCGAACGCAAGCCGCGACCAGGCGGTGCCGTCCGGCCGCACGTCGTCCGGAACACCGGGGCGATGGAGCGTGCGCAGCGCATCGGCGAAGCCGGGCCAGCGCCGCGTCGCGAGCCAGGATGCATCCTGCCATTCCGGCAGTTGCGGCAGCTTGGGGAGCGCGGCGTCGACCGCCCTGCGGACCTGCCCGAGGCCGAGCCCCTCGGTCAGCGGATAGACCGGCTCGACCAGGGGCAGCCGGCTCAAGCCCGCCTCGTCGACCACGCGGTCGGGATGCACCATTTGCAGCATGCCGTCGTAGAGCGCGGTCGTGCCCGAGACGTAGCGCTTCTCGCCGACCGGAAAGAGCCGCTGCAGATAGTCTCGCCGCGCGTTGAAATAGGTGAGGATGATGTCGTTCGTGTCGTCGCTCGCGTAGATCAGATAGGGGGCGCGGCTGCGGCCGGGGGGCGGCGGCCGGTGCCGGTCGATCGTGACCGCGACGGTGACGACCGTGCCGGGAACGACGTCGCGCAGCTTGGGGCGGGCGCGGCGATCGACCGTGCCGACCGGAAGGTGGAACAGGAGATCGATCAGGCGCGGCGCCTCGTGCTCGCGCCCGAACAGGCGGCGGTAGAGCGCCTCGACCTTCGAACCGACGCCGGGCAGGCTGGCGATCGACGCGAACAGCGGATTGAGCAGGTTTGGCCGCATCGCCCGGGGGTGCTCCGCATCGTCCGGCCGATGCTGGCGCGAACGCCGCCGCCGAGCAATGCGCCCAAGGGCTATCGCTCCGTGGGCGGGATCGCCTGGGCGAACCGAAATACCCTGGCCGGATCGACCTCGGCCTTGATGCGCCGGAGCTTGTCGAGATTTCCGCCGTAGTAGGCGCGGGCCCAATCCTCGAGCGATGGATCGACGAAATTCTGGTACGCGCCGCCGGTCGTGTACGGCAGCATCGCCGCATAGAAGGCGTCCTGCCACTCGTGGTTCTGCCGCAAGAGGGCGGGCGGATCGTGGGCCTCCCAGTTCAGGCCGACCAGCATCAGCCAGCGATTGTCGCGGTGGACATAGGCGCTGGCATCGGCCGCGCGCGCGTTGATCTTCCCGCCGGTCTGGAAGAAGCGCAGGTCGGCCCCGACCGAGGTGCCCGGCCATCGGCGCAGCCAATCGAAGGCCGTAGCGAGCGCGTGGGAGTCGAGCGGTTCACGGAGGAACGTCGAACGCTCCTGGTAGTACTCGGGCGGCCCCGGCTCGGCGAGGAAATCCTGGCCGTCCCAGTAGCTCTTTTCAAAGATTTCCGAGGCTTGCGCGGGCGGGACCGGCGCCAGAACGTCGGCGAGTTCGCGCGCCGTGCCTTTGAGCTGGCCGAGCAGGTTCACCGTCACGTCGCGCTTGTCCGCGCGCTGCCGCGGCGCGGGCGCGCCGAGCGAAATCCGCGCGCCCAGCGTGGTGGGCGCGGCATCGAGCGTGCGCATCAGCGCGGCGAATACGTCCTCGGCTTCGGCACGCCATGTCATCCTGAATACGGTCACCGGCGCCGTGGGAAAGGTTTGCAGCGTGAACGACGTGTTGATGCCGAAGTTGCCGCCCCCGCCGCCGCGGCACGCCCAGAACAACGGGTCGTCTCCCGTCAGCCTGTGCAACCTCCCGTCCGCCGTGACGATTTCGGTCGCGACCACTTGATCGCAGCCAAGCCCGGCTTCGCGCATGTTGAAGCCGATGCCGCCGCCGAGCAGGAATCCGGCGGCGCCGACGCTCGGGCAGCGGCCGTGGGTGATCGTGGCGTTCGTCGGCCGCAAAGCCTTGTAGAGATCGCCATTGCGGGCGCCGCCGCCGATCGTGACGGTTCCTGTCGACGCCGCGAACAGGGCCGTATTCATCGGCCCCACGTCGATCATCAGGCCGCGGGTGGTCGAGAACCCGGCGTAGGAATGGCCGCCGGAGCGCGTCGCCAGCGGTACATCGTGCTCGCGGCACCACAGTATCGCCTGCGCAACGTCGCCGCTGTTGCGGCAGCGCGCAATTCCCGCGGGCAGCACCGCCGCATAGCGCAGATTCTGGGGCCGGGCGGTGGTCGCGAATCCCGCATCCCCTGGCCGCAGCAATTGGCCCGAGAGCCGTCGCGCCAATTCCCGCCACGCGCGCTCGCTGATGCGCTTGCCGCCGTCCTCGAGAGTCCTGCCGAGCACGACGGCGGGACAGAGGCTCGGCACGACGCCCGCGCCCAAAACCGCCGCGGACGAGGCGAGGAGAAACCGGCGCCGACTGAGTTCGTGCGGCCGGACGGGTTTCATGACGCACCTCCGGTGGACGGCGCGGCGGGCTCGCGGGCCGCGATCGCGCGATGGCATGTTATATTCGCGGGATCGTCATTGGGTAGCAATGCGGCCCCGCTGGCAATCGCCTGCACGTTCGCTATATGACCCGTGCCCGGCCGCGTCCGGGCTTTTGGCGTTGCGGAGGCCCTATGGCGGAAACGACTCGAGCGGATGACGAGCTGGCCGTCCGCCGCCGTAAGATCAAATTTCGCTCCTGGCACCGCGGCATGCGCGAAGTGGATCTGATCATGGGCCGGTTCGCCGACGCGTTCGTCGACGCCATGGCGCCGGCCGAACTCGACGATTACGAACGCCTGATGGAGATGCCGGACCCGGAGCTGCTGGGTTGGGTCATCGGCGAAAGTCCGCCGCCCGCCGACGTCTATTCGACGATGCTGCGCCGGTTGCGCGCGTTCCATCGCGTGCCGCACGGGACCTGACGCCGCCATGGCGCGCTCGCCGGCCGTTGAGCTCAGCCTCGATCGCCCGCTCACGCTTGCCGGCGTCGCCGACGGCGCCGAGGGCTTGGTGGCCGCCGATCTCGCCCGTGCGGTCGCCGCCAAAGCCGGTGCCGCACCGACAAGCCTCCTCGTCGTCTGCCGGGACGGGCAGCGCCTCGCGCAGCTCGCGCGCGGGCTCGCCTTCTTCGCGCCCGACATCCTGGTCGAGCAGTTCCCCTCCTGGGACTGCCTCCCCTACGACCGGGTATCGCCCCATGCGGTGGTCGTGGCGCAACGGATGATCGCGCTGTCGCGCCTGGCGCGGACCACGGGGCACGACCGGCCGGCGGTGCTGCTCACGACCGTCAACGCCGCGCTGCAACGGGTGCCGGCGCGAAAGCTCGTGGCCGCCCAGGCGCTGTCCGCCGCGCCCGGCAACATGCTGCCCATGGAGGGCGTGGTCGGCTGGCTCGAACTCAACGGCTTCACCCGCACCTCGACCGTGCGCGATGCGGGCGAATATGCGGTGCGCGGCGGCATCGTCGATCTCTACCCGCCGGGCATGGAGCTGCCGGTGCGGCTCGACTTCTTCGGCGACACGCTCGAATCGATCCGCAGCTTCGATCCGGAAACCCAGCGCACCGCCGGACAATTGCGGACTCTCGACCTGGTGCCGGTCAGCGAGTTGCAACTCACCACGGAGACGATCCGCCGGTTCCGGCTTGGCTACGTGGCCGAGTTCGGCGCGGCCACCCGCGATGACGTGCTTTACGAAGCGGTGAGCGAGGGCCGGCGTCATCCCGGCATGGAGCATTGGCTGCCGCTGTTCCACGAGCGGCTCGAGACGCTGTTCGACTACGTGCCGGCCTCGCCGCTTCTGATCGAGCCGCTGGCGGAGGACGCGGCGCGCGAGCGGCTCGCGCAGATCAAGGACTATTACGAGGCGCGCCGGCAGGCGCTCAACGCGGATGGATCCGGCGCTCCCTACAAGCCGCTGCCGCCCGAGCGCCTCTATCTCGCCGAGGCGGAATGGGCCGCGCGGCTTGCCGAGCGGCCGCTGGCGCGGATGACGCCGTTCGCCGTGCCGGACGGTGCGGGCGTCGTGGAGATCGGCACCCGCCAGGGCCGCAACTTCGCGGCCGAACGCGCCGCGGCCGGCGCCAATGTGTTCGATGCGGTGGCGGCGCACGTGCACGCGTTGCAGGCCGCCGACAAGCGCGTGGTCATCGCCTTGTGGAGCGAAGGCGCCCGCGAGCGCATGCACCACGTGCTGGCCGACCACCGGCTCGGCACCCTCGTCGACGTCGTCTCGTGGCCGGACGCGTTGCCGCGGCCCAAGGCCGAAGTGGCGCTCGCGGTGCTCGGCCTGGAAGCCGGGTTCGAGAGCGCGGACCTCGCCGTCATCGGCGAGCAGGATATCCTCGGCGACCGGCTGGTGCGGCCGCGCCGTGCCGCGCGCCGTGCGGCGGATTTCATCGCCGAAGCGACGAGCCTGTCGGCCGGCGATCTCGTCGTCCACGTGGACCACGGCATCGGCCGGTTCGTGCGACTCGCCAACATCGAGGCGGCCGGCGCCCCGCACGATTGCCTGGAAATCCATTACGCCGGCGGCGACAAGCTGTTCCTCCCGGTCGAGAACGTCGAACTGCTCTCGCGCTACGGCTCGGAAGAGGCGGGCGTCGAACTCGACCGCCTGGGCGGCACCGGCTGGCAGGTGCGCAAGGCGCGGCTCAAGCGGCGCATCCGCGAGATCGCCGCGGAATTGATCAAGATCGCCGC
>DASZJC010000417.1:0-10559 GCA_035948495.1 Xanthobacteraceae bacterium
ATGCCGCGGCCGTGGCGCGCCACGATGCGGTTGAGCTCGGCGAGCGCATCGATCTGCTCGACGATCACGCGGCGCATCTGGGCGGTGCTTTCGGCCGCCTCCTGCGGCAACTCGAGAATGCCGCGGCGCATCTCGGCGCGCGTCATGTCGAGTTCCTGCTGCACCTGCGCGGCCATCTCCTTCATGTCGCGGACGATGCCGGCGAAGCGCTCGGCCGCCTGGCCGAACAGGGCGTGGATGTCGCCGGCCGCCTGCTCGTAAATGCCGTTGAGCGTGTCGGCGGTGCGCTTGCGCTCGTCTTCGGCGGTGGCGCGCACCATGTCGTACTGGGCCGCGATCGCCTGCGATCCGCTGGTGCTGGAGTCGGCGATGATCCGCGCGACCTCGCGCGTGCGCGTTTCGGCGGCTTCCAGCGATTCCCTGAGCAGTTCGGCGAAGCGCACCAGCCGCTGATCGAGATCGGTCGACTTGCCGTCGAGCTCGGAGAGCAGCGTTTCGAGCGCCTTGCGCCGGTCGGTCAACGCCGCATCCGTGCGGCTGTTGCTCACGTCGATGGCTTCCGCCGCGGCGGCGAGCGCGCGTCCGTGCTGGTCGAACTGCGCCGCCGCCGTGGCAATGTCGCGCAGCACGCCGGTGGTGGTGCCGTGGAACGCCTTGATGTGCTCTTCCATCTTGGCGCTGGTCTGGCTGCCGCGTTCGCTCACCTGGGTCACCGTGGCGACGAATTCGCGCACCCGCGCGGACAGCGACCCCTCGATCTTGCCGAGGTTCTCGGTCGCGCCGCTGAGCACCTCCTGCAGCAGGACATTCGCGTCGCGCAGGCGCTCGAACACCTCGGTGGTGTCGCGGCGCAGCAGCGCGTGCGTCTCCATCACCTCGGCCACCGCGGCGGCGGCGGTCTGGCGCGACTGATCCACGCTCGCCTTGGCGTTCTTATGGATGTCCTCGAGCGTGCGGTTGAGCGAGGAGGAGGCGGCGGTGCTCGCGTCGTTGATGATGCCGGCGATCTCCGAGCTGTTGCTCAGCATCTCGCGGGTGAACGCGAGGCCCTTGGTCTCGATTGAGTGCAGGCTGTCCTTGGCGACGCGGTCCATGTCGGTCGCGAACTGCATGCTTTTGTTCGCGAACGCGTTCAGGAACGCACTGCTCTTGTCGTCGAGCAGGCGCGTCAGCTCGGCGCCGCGCTGATTGATGCTGCCGGTCATCTCCTCGGCCTGCGCGGTGAAGCTGCGCACCACCTCGGCGCTCACCCCGAGCAGGCTGCGCTCGACCTCCACGGCGTTCTGCTTGAGGGCCGCGGCGACCCCCGACGAAACCCCGGTGAGCGAGCGCTCGACCTCGGCAGCGTTCTGCTTGAGCGAGGTCGTGATGCCGGCCGAAGCTCCGGTGAGGACGCGTTCGACGTCGGCGGCATCCTGCTTGAGAGTGCCGCTCACTCCGGTGGAGGCCGCCGCGAGCGTCTGCTCGATCTCGCCGGCGTTCTGCTTCATCTGCTTGGTCAGGCTCGCCGCGGACGTGTTGAGCGTCTGCTCCACCTCGCCGGCGTTCTGCTTCATCTGCTTGGTCAGGCTCGCCGAGACCGCGTTGAGCGTCTGCGCGGCGTCGCCGGCGCTCTGCCTGACTTGACTGGCGACGGCGGCGGACACGGTCGTCAACGTCTGCTCGCTCTCGCCGGCGCTCTGCTTGATCTGCTTGGTCAGGGCCACGGCCGCGACGTTGAGCGTCTGCGCCGCCTCGCCGGCGCTCTGTTTGAGCTGTCCGGCGGCGCCGGCGGAGACCGCCGTCAAAGTCTGCGCCGTATCCCCGGCGCTCTGCCTGAGCTGGCCGGCGACATTTGCCGAGACCGCGGTCACCGTCTGTGCCGCCTCGCCCGCGCTCTGCTTGAGCTGCCCGGCGACGTTGGCCGTGACCGTCGTCAAGGTCTGCTCGCTTTCGCCGGCGCTCTGCTTGATCTGCTTGGTCAGGGTCTCGGTCGCGGCGGTGAGCACCTGCGCGGCTTCGCCGGTGTTCTGTCTGATCTCGCCGGCGAAGTTGGCGGAGGCCGCGAGCAGCGTGTGCTGCGCCTCGTCGGCGGTTTGCCTGAGGTGTCCGGTGACGTTCGCGAGCGTGCGCTCGGCGTCCTGCGAGGTTGCGCGAACCGCATCGACCGAGGTGGTCGAAATCTGGCCCAGCGACCGCTCGGCTTCCTGCGCGACCGAGCGGACCGCGTCGAGCGAGCTGGTCGAAATCTGGCCGAGCGAGCGCTCGGCCTCCTGCGCGGTGGAACGGACAGCGTCGACCGAGCCGGAGGTGACCTGGCTGAGCGTGCGCTCCGCGTCGCTGGTGTTGCTCTTGATCGTCTGGCTGAGCTGCTCGACGCGCGAATTGATGAGCGCGGCAGCCGCCTGCCCGCGCACCTCGATCTGGGTCATGGCGGTCTCGACCCGGCCGACCAGCAATTCCTCGAAGCGGCCGATGCGGGTGTCGAGATTGGTGGCGATCTCGCTCGCGCGGGTGCCGAGCGTGCGATCGATGTGGGCCGCCTTGCCGTCGAGCGTGTCGGCGAGCGCGGTGCTGCGCGCATCGATCACCGCCATGGTGTCGCCGATGCGTCGGTCGACCGCGCCGACGACTTCCTTGCCGCCCTCGGCGAGCGTCCGGGCGATCTCCATCACCCGCGCGCCCAGGCCCTCGTTGAGCGCCTGCGTGCGGCTGTCGAGCGCCTCCTCGATGCGCGTGAAGCGCTGATCGAGGGCCGAGGTGACCTCCGCGCTCTTGCCGCCGATGCGCGCGTCGAATTGTTCGAGGTGCGTGCGCATCGCTTCGGTGATTTCGGTGGCCTTTTCGCCGAAGCGCTCCACCACGTGGTTGCCCGCCGCCTCGATCCGGCCGAACCGCTCGTCGAGCGCCGAGGTAACTTCCGCGCTCTTGCCGCCGATGCGAGCGTCGAACTGTTCGAGGTGGGTGCGCATCGCTTCGGTGATTTCGCTGGTCTTCTGTTCGAAGCGCTCCACGATATTGCTGCCCGCCGCTTCGATCCGGCCGAAGCGCTGATCGAGCGCGGAGATGACCTCCGTGGTCTTGGCGCCGACGCGGGTATCGAAGTCTTCGACGCTCGAGCGCATGGTCTCGGTGATCTCGCCGGTCTTCTGGCCGAGACGCTCGACCAGTTCGCCGCCGTACACCTTCACGGTGCGATCGAACTCGGTGAGGTGCCGGGTGATGAGCCCGCCGAGCGCGTTGCTGTCGCGCGAGATCCGCTCGGCAAGCTCGGTGCCGCCGTGAGCGAATATTCCCTCCAACGCCTGCAGGCGGGCGGCCAGCATTTCCTGGACGGAGTCTCCCTTGGTGTTGATTTCCGAGGCGAGTTTGTCGGCGGTCTCGCGGAACGTATCGGTCACCTTGCCGGTGCGCGTGACGATCGTCTCGGTGATACGCGAGCCGGTTTCCTCGAGCTTGGAGACCACGTCGGTGCCGCGCAGCGTGAGGTCGAGCACCAGGGATTCGCCGGTGGCCTTGAGCGAATTGTTCACCTCCTCGGCACGACCGGCAATGCTGTCGGCGAGATGGGTGCCGGTCTGGAACAGCGCGTCGCTGATTTCCTGCGACCGGTTGTTCATCGATTCCGCAAGCGTCGCGGTCGAGCGCAGCAGATTGGACGTAATCTCGTCGATGCGCCGGGCCAGGTTCTCGCCCAGCGCCAGCGTGCGGTCGGCGACCTCCTCGGTGGCGCGGTCGAGGCGCGAGGAGAGCATCTGCGCGAGCCGCACCGTCAGGTTATCGACCTGTTCGCTGACGTGATCGGTCTTCACGTTCAGGCTCGCGTTCATCTTGTCGCTCGCCGCCTCGAGGGTGCGGCTCACGTCGTCGCCGGTGCGGTTGAGGTGATCGAGCAGATCGCCGCCCCGCTCGCCAATGGCGTCGATCATGGAATCGCCGGCGCGCCCGAGCGCCAGGGTGATGTGCTCGCCCTTCTCGGCGAGCGTGCGGGTGATCCGTTGCGCGGCGTCGTTGACGCTGGCGGCGACCATCTCGCTGATCGAGCTGATGTCCTGGGTGAGGCCGAGGTGCACGCCGGCGAGCGCATTGCGGACCTGCTCGGCCTGACCCACCAGGGTGTCGCGCTGGTTCGCGAGATCCTCGATCAGGCCGCGGATGCGCAACTCGTTGTCGTTATAAGCGCGCTCGAGCTGGGCAACCTCGTTGTGCACCAGCGCTTCGAGCTCGGCGGCGCGTGCCAGCGCGCGTTCCACGCCGTCGCCCATGGCGGCGACTTCGCGGCGGATCGCCTGCCCGACGCTGACGATCGACTCGCTGGCGATGCTCTCCGGCTCGGTGAAGCGCAGCGCCGCATCGGTCATCGACGCGGCGATCGTGCGTAGCTCCTGCGCGCGGCGCACCATCTGGGCGAGCACGAAGATGAACGCGATCGGCACGACGATGGCGCCGAGGATGCCGAACAATTGCGGCGCGGCGGCGCCTCTGCCGAACCACTGGGTGACGTCGGCGCCGAAATATCCGAACGCGAGCGCAATGCCGAGCCCCGCCCACACGACCGCGAATATTCCGGCGGCGAGATAAGGCCCCATGGCGGAGCGGCGCTGGAGCGCCGGCCCCAGCCGCCGATCGTCGTTGGCGGCGCGGCGCGGAGGCTGCGGTTCCTCGATGCCGGGCTCGTTGGCCGGAATCGGCGGATTATCGAAAAACAAGTCCTCGTCGACCGCGGCCGCGGCGCGGGTGCGCCGGCGCGGCTCGCGGACCGGCTCGACCTCGACCGCCGGCGCTTCGTTGTGCGCGGCCGCCGGGCTCGGCTCCGTCTCGCGCAGGTTGAGCGCGTCCTGGATCGCCGACAGCGCCGCCTCCGTCGGATCCTGCATTTTCCTTGGGGTGTTGGCCATGTTTGTTCGTCCGCGTCCGTACTCTCAACCAGGATCGTCGCCCGAACGGGTCGAGCCCGCAGGCCGAGCAGTGCCTGTGAACGTTGCGAAGCCCCTCCCGCACCGGCGCACGGCCCCTGTCCCGGCAAGGACAATGAACCGCCGCTCGGATATCCTATCGGCCTAATTGGCTGATTGAAACCAACTTTGTAACCTTCCGTTAATCATCGTTAACGGTACCGCGCTATGGGCGACGGGCGGGAACGACCTGAGAGCGGACCGGGCGCGGGGGCCCCGGGCGACCCGTCACGGCCGACCGAGCCGCAGCGGCGCTACCTGGAGCGGGGCCTGAGCGAGCCGGGCGGCAAATTGCCGCTATTCGACCGCGATGGCCGGCAAGTGCCGCGCAAGACGGTCGAGGCCTGCCTTGCCCACGGCTGGGCGGAGCCTTGGTTTGCCAATCCGATCAAGTCCGACTGGCTGGTTTGCAAGCTTACGCCAGCGGGTTATCGGGCGCTGGGCGTCGCGCCAAAGGCTGACGGAACCGCGCCGGAATAAACGCAAGCGTTAAGCGATCATTTACCACGGACGTGGTTCGCTCGACGCCGATAGGCGCTCGCGGCCACGCTTTTACCGGGATTTGGCCGCTTCCCGGCCAAGCTCGACCCATAAGCCGCGCCGCACGCATCCAGCCCATGGGGAGGGCTCACACGATGGAACTTCCGTCAACTGCCGTCGCCGAAGGACAATCTCAGTCGCGCGCCTCGCTGGAGCGACCGATCGATCTCGTGCATCTCGCCCGCATGACGTTGGGGGACCGCGGTCTCGAGCGCGAAGTGTTGGCGCTGTTCGATCGCCAGGCGACCGTGCTGGTGTCGCGCATGCGCGCGGCGTCGGCCGGGTCCGTCACGTCGGTCGCGCACACGCTCAAGGGCTCGGCGCGCGGGGTCGGCGCGTGGCGCGTCGCCGCCGCCGCCGAGGCGGTGGAGCTGGCGGCGTCCGGGGAGGGCGACCTGAGCGCGGCGATCAGCCGGCTTGCCATCGTCGCCGAGGAGGCCCGCGCGGTCATTGCCGACCTGCTGCGCGCGAACTGAATTCGATCCTTCTCGAAGGGCCGTCGTCGACAGCTCCGCCGGCGGGGTTGGCGCACGCGCCACGAACCGATATAGAAGCGGCCCATTCTCCGGCCGGCATTCCATTCATCCGGGCCGGCGTTTCCCGGTCTTTCGACGCGATTCCATGGCCAAGATCACCTATATCGATGCCGCCGGCGTTGCGCGCACCGTCGACGGCGAGATCGGGTCGACCGTCATGGAAACGGCGATCAAGAACGGCGTGCCGGGCATCGAGGCGGAGTGCGGCGGCGCGTGCGCCTGCTCGACCTGCCACGTCTACGTTGACGAGGCGTGGCGCGAAAAGACCGGCGAGCCCTCGCCGATGGAAGAGGACATGCTGGATTTCGCCTTCGAAGTGAAACCGAACTCACGGCTCTCGTGTCAGATCAAGGTGACCGAGGCGCTCGACGGGCTCGTCGTCACCACCCCGGAGCGGCAGGCCTGATGCGCGCGATGAACGAACCGATCAAGACCGATGTGCTCATCGTCGGGGCAGGCCCGGTCGGGCTGTTCGCGGTGTTCGAGCTCGGCCTGCTCGATATGAAGTCGCACCTGATCGACATTCTCGACAAGCCCGGCGGCCAGTGCGCGGAACTCTATCCGGAAAAGCCGATCTACGACATTCCCGGGCTGCCCTACACCACCGGCCATGGCCTGGTCGAAGCGCTGATGGCGCAGATCAAGCCGTTCGGCGCCACGTTCCATCTCGGCGAGATGGTCGAGACCATCGAACGCATCGGCGAACCGCTGTTCCGCGTCGCCACCGACAGCGGCAAGCTGTTCGAGGCCAAGGTGCTGGTGATCGCGGCGGGGGGCGGCTCGTTCCAGCCGAAGAAGCCGCCGATCCCGGGCATCGAGCCCTACGAAGGCAAGTCGGTGTTCTATGCCGTGCGCAAGATGGACGCCTTCCGCGACAAGGACCTGCTCGTCGT
Organism: Xanthobacteraceae bacterium; assembly: GCA_035948495.1. Classification (GTDB taxonomy): domain Bacteria; phylum Pseudomonadota; class Alphaproteobacteria; order Rhizobiales; family Xanthobacteraceae; genus AP-16. The sequence continues at coordinate 6,904 of DASZJC010000417.1, forward strand.
GGGCGGCGGCGATTCCGCCCTCGACTGGACGCTCAACCTGCAGCCGGTCGCCAAGCGCCTGACCCTGGTGCACCGGCGCGACGATTTTCGTGCCGCGCCCGACAGCGTCAACAAGATGCGGGCGCTGGTGTCGCAGGGCGCGATGGATCTCAAGATCGGGCAGGTGACCGTGCTCGAAGGCGCGGACGGCATGCTCACCGGCGCGACAATCAAAGGAAGCGACGGCGTGGTGTCGACGCTCGCCTGCAACGCCATGCTGCCGTTCTTCGGGCTGACCATGAAGCTCGGACCGGTCGCCAATTGGGGCATCGCGCTGCGCGAAGGCGAACTGATCCCGGTCGACACCGCAACCTTCGAGACCGACTCGCCGGGGATTTTCGCGGTCGGCGACATCAACTGGTATCCGGGCAAATTGAAGCTGATCCTGTCGGGCTTCCACGAAGCCGCCCTGATGGCGCAGAAGGCCTATCGCTACGTCTTCCCCGACAAGCGCCTGGTGTTCCAGTACACGACGTCGTCCACCAGCCTGCAGAAGAAGCTGGGCGTCGCTTAGCTGCGTCGCCTCGGGCACTGCGACGTCGAATTTCGCCGGCCACTATCGAGCCCTTCGAGAAGTCGGGGCGCACTTTGTTTATGCAAAGCGTCTATACAAATATTGTGGGCGTGTCCTGGGTCGTGCTGCTTCTGGTCTGGGCGCCCGGATACTTCACCAGCAAACGAACCGCGAGGGTACCTAATCTCGCGCTGCAGATTCCTACGTCCGCGCTGCTCGTCGTGTGTTTCGTGTTGTTGTTCAACCCACGTCTATGGGGACTCGGCCGGTCGGTCACGCCGCACACGGCCGCCTTTGGACTGACGGGCCTCGCGCTCGATCTCGCGGGCGTGGCTTTTGCCATTTGCGCCCGGGTGATGCTGGGCCGCAACTGGTCCGGCATGGTGATGACCGTGAAAGAGGATCACCAGCTCGTGCAATCCGGGCCCTACGCCATCGTGCGCCACCCGATCTACACCGGCCTGGCTTCGGCGATCCTGGGCACGGCGCTGACCGTCGGCACGCTGGCGAGCTATATCGGCGTTGCCGCCGGCCTGACCGCGCTGCTCGTGCGCATTCACGTCGAGGAGAAGCTCATGGCCGATCAGTTCGGCGAAGCCCACGCGGCGTATCGCCGGCGCACGAAGAAGCTCATCCCGTTTATCTGGTGACGGCAGCGTCGCCCCCTGACGCCGCGAGCGGTGTCACTCCCGCTTCATCTCCAGGGCGGCGCGGGCGAGGATCTCGACCACGCGCGCCTCGGCCTGGGCGTCGGCGTCGATGCGCGTCGCCGCGGCCTCGCGCAGGTTGCTCAGCGCGGCCTCGACCAGCGGCGGCACGTCGCGGCGGTCGTCGGCGTCGCGGCCGGACATGCGCCGCCAGCGCGCGACGCGCTCGCCGATCGTGGCGAGCCGATCGAGCACCGCGTCGGCGAGATCGCGGTTGGTCTCGAGATGGGCGCGGCCCTCGTCGGTGATGGAATAGAGCCTCTTGGCCCCTTCCGACTGGGCGGTGACGTAACCCACCTCTTCGAGATAGGTCAGCGTCGGATAGACGATGCCGGGGCTCGGGCTGTACCAGCCGGAGGTCTTTTCCTCGAGCACCTTGATGATCTCGTAGCCGTGGCGCGGCTGCTCGGCGATCAGCGCGAGCGCGATGAGCTGCAGGTCGCCCTGCGCCAGCATCCGCCCGGCGCGCATCCGGTCGCCGCCCCCCATGCCGTGGCGTCCGCCCCAGGCGGGCCCGCCGAAGAAGCGGCCTCGGCGCATACGGCCGGCGCAACGGCCCTCATGCCCTTCGTGTCTCATTCCGTACATTGTCGACTCCTTGAATTTAAGATATATCGTAAGATAAGTCATATGAGGATGTAGCGCAAGATATATCTTCAACTTTTTCGTGGACTTGTCTCGACGCCTCTATAGGATTGAGTTCATTGGGATTTTAGGCGAATGGACTGCGTCCGTTGAAGGACATCATCATTATTGGTGGCCCGAACGGCGCCGGAAAGACCACGGCCGCGCAGGAATTGGTCCCGCGGGAACTCGGCATCCGGGAGTTCGTCAACGCCGATGAGATCGCCCGCGGCCTTTCCCCATTCAATGCCGAACATGCGGCCGTGGCCGCTGGCCGACTCATGATCGAAAGGATGCAGACCCTGATAAGAAGCGGTGAGAGCTTCGCCTTCGAGACGACCTGCGCGGGCCGCACCTATATCCCTTGGCTGCGAGACTGTAAGGCGCGTGGTTGGCGCGTGGCGCTTCTTTTTCTGTGGCTGCCCACGCCCGAGACCGCGCTCGAACGCGTCGCGCGGCGGGTGCACGAAGGTGGACATGCTATTCCAAGCGACGTGGTGATCCGGCGCTGGAAGTCCGGGCTGGCCAATATGCGCAATTTGTACCTGCCCCTCTCGGACGGTGCCGCGATCCATGATAACTCGGATGGAACACGTATTCTCGTCGCGGAACGAACGACTGACGCCCCGCTTGTGGTACATGATGCCGCCCGCTGGGCGATGATAGAGAAGGTTCTGCAATGACGGACCTGACCATTCGGCAGATTCTGGATGCGATGGCGCGAGCGCTCGACAAAACCGCGCGTCGCTTCGCCAACCAGAAACCGGATCAAATGAGCGAAAGTCCGCGGCCACATCCGGCCCTGGACGATGCCGGAGACCAGAGATACGAGAGCCGACGCCCCAGCTGAGCACCGCAACGCAGCCGCCCATGTTCGTCGAATTTTTTCACCAGCTCAAATCCGCCGGGGTTCCGGTCACCCTGCGGGAATACCTCACGCTGATGGAGGCGATGGAGCACGACCTCGCCGCGCGGCGGGTCGAGGGCTTCTACTATCTCTCGCGCGCGGCGCTGATCAAGGACGAGCGCAACCTCGACAAGTTCGATCGCGTGTTCGGCAAGGTGTTCAAGGGGCTCGAGCTGACCGAGGAGGCGCTGGCGGCGGAAATCCCGACGGAGTGGCTCAAGAAGCTGGCGGAGAAATACCTCACCGAGGAGGAGAAGAAACAGATCGAGGCCATGGGCGGCCTCGACAAATTGCTCGAGACCCTGCGCAAGCGGCTCGCCGAGCAGAAGGGCCGCCACCAGGGCGGCTCGAAATGGATCGGCACCGCCGGCACCTCGCCCTACGGCGCCTACGGCTACAATCCCGAGGGCGTGCGCATCGGCCAGGACGAGAACCGCAACTTCCGCGCGGTCAAGATCTGGGACAAGCGCGAGTTCAAGGACCTCGACGACACCGTCGAGCTCGGCACCCGCAACATCAAGATCGCGCTGCGGCGGCTACGCAAGTTCGCGCGCACCGGCGCGCCCGAGGAGCTCGACCTCGACGGCACCATCAAGGACACCGCGCACAAGGGCTATCTCGACATCAAGCTGCGGCCGGAGCGGCACAACGCCGTCAAGGTGCTGCTGTTCTTCGACATCGGCGGCTCGATGGATTGGCACGTGCGCGCGGTCGAGGAGCTGTTCTCGGCGGCGCGCTCCGAGTTCAAGCACATGGACCATTTCTACTTCCACAATTGCCTGTACGAGCGGGTGTGGAAGGAGAACCGCCGGCGCTACGACGACACCAAGCCGACCTGGGACGTGCTGCACACCTATCCGCACGA
>DASZJC010000418.1:0-4673 GCA_035948495.1 Xanthobacteraceae bacterium
GATCGAGCGCGGCGACCCCGAACGGCAGAATCGTATCGTCGGCCGACGTGGCCGCAGGCGCTCGCACCGGGATCGCGATATCGGTCATCGGGCGATCGCGTTGAAGCACCAGGCGAGGATGCCCTTCTGCGCGTGCAGGCGATTTTCCGCCTCGTCGAACACGACCGAGTGCGGCCCGTCCATCACCTCGTCGGTGACCTCCTCGCCGCGATGCGCCGGCAGGCAATGCATGAACAGGGCGTCGGGTTTCGCCTGCGCCATCAGCCGCGCGTTGACCTGATAAGGCATGAGCAGGTTGTGCCGGCGCACGCCATCCTTGTCGCCCATCGACACCCAGGTGTCGGCCACGATGCAGTCGGCGCCGGCGGCGGCCATCTCCGGATCGTTGCCGACATGGATGGCGGCCCCGCTGCCGTGCACCCAGTCGATGAGCTGGCGGCGCGGAGCCAACTCGGCGGGCGTGGCGACGTTGAGGCGGAACTCGAAGCGCTGCGCCGCATGCATCCATGACGCCAGCACGTTGTTGCCGTCGCCGACCCACGCCACGGTGCGGTCGCGGATCGGCCCGCGGTGCTCCTCGAACGTCATCACGTCGGCCATGACCTGGCACGGATGCGAGAGCCGGGTCAGGCCGTTGATGACCGGCACGGTCGCGTGGCGCGCCAGCTCGGTGAGCGCCGCGTGGTCGAGAATGCGGATCATGATGGCGTCGACGTAGCGCGAGAGCACGCGCGCCGTGTCGGCGATGGTCTCGCCGCGGCCGAGCTGCATTTCCTGGCCGGTGAGCATGATGGTGTCGCCGCCGAGCTGGCGCATGGCGACGTCGAACGACACGCGGGTGCGGGTCGACGGCTTGTCGAACACCATGGCCAAGGTCTTGCCGGCGAGCGGCCGCTCGCCCAGGCGCTCGCGCTGCGAGCGCAGCTTCATGGCGCGGCTCGCCTCGATCATCCCGCGCAGCTCGAGCGCCGGGATGTCGATGAGATCGAGGAAATGGCGAACGCCGCCGTTCACCCCAGCGCTCCCTCCTTGCGCGCCGGCGCCTGTGACTGCTCGATCCGCGTGCAGGCGCGGTCGATCATCTTGACCGCCTGATCGATCTCCGCCTCGCTGACCACGAGGGGCGGCAGCAGCCGCACGACGTTCTCGCCGGCGCCCACCGCGAGCAGCTTCTCGGCGCGCAGTTCGTCGACGAACTGCGCCATCGGCACCGCCGCGCGCATGCCGATCAGCAGGCCTTCGCCGCGCACTTCGGCGATCACCCCCGCGTGGCGGTCCTTGAGTTCGGCGAGGCGCTGTTTCAGCAGCAGCGCCGTGTGGCGGACCTTGTCCAGGAACCCGGGCGCCAGCACCACGTCGAGCACCGCGTTGCCGGCCGCCATGGCGAGCGGATTGCCGCCGAAGGTCGAGCCGTGGGTGCCGGCGGTCATGCCTTTCGCCGCCTCGGTGGTGGCAAGGCACGCGCCGAACGGGAAGCCGCCGCCGATGCCTTTGGCAAGCGGCATGATGTCCGGCGCGATGCCGGAGCGCTGATAGGCGAACATTTCACCGGTGCGCCCGATGCCGGTCTGCACCTCGTCGCAGATCAGCAGCAGCCCATGCTGGTCGCACAGCTGCCGCAACAGCTTGAGGAACTGCGGCGGGACATTGCGGATGCCGCCTTCGGCCTGGATGGGCTCGATCAGGATGGCGCCGGTCTGCGGCCCGATCGCCCGTTTGACGGCGGCGGCATCGCCGAGCGGCACCTGGTCGAAGCCGTCGACCACCGGCCCGAAGCCGTCGAGATATTTTTTCTGCCCGGTGGCCGCCAAGGTGGCGAGCGTGCGGCCGTGGAAGGCGCCCTCGAAGGTGATCATGCGGTAGCGCTCGGGCGCGCCGTTCGCCGAGTGATACTTGCGCGCAATCTTGATGGCGCACTCGAGCGCCTCGGCGCCGGAATTGGTGAAGAACACCGTGTCGGCAAAGCTCGCCTCGCACAGCCGCGCGGCCAGGCGCTCGCCCTCCGGCATCTTGTACAGGTTCGAGACGTGCCAGAGCTTGCCGATCTGCTCGGTCAGCGCCTCCACGAGGTGCGGGTGGGAATGGCCGAGCGCGTTCACGGCGATGCCCGTGCCGAAGTCGAGATAACGCTCGCCGTTGGTGGCGGTCAGCCAACAGCCGTCCCCTCGTTCGAACGCAAGGTCGATACGGGCGAAGACCGGGAGCAGGTGCGAGGTCACGGGGCGCCTCGTGCGGGTCAGGGCGTCGCGCAATGCGGACGCCGGAAATGAAATGTGCCGCCTCGCCGGGCGGCACTCCAACGCCATCATATTGTCAGGGCGTTGCCTGTCAATGTCGGCGGCGGCCCAGGGGGCGGCCCGGCGGCGCCTCGTGGCGGCCTCCGGAGGATGGCGCCGGCCCGATTGGCTGGGGAAAACCAGCGGGAGGCCATGCCGACTCTTGCGCGGGAGTCCCGCCATATTGTAGGTTCGATGACGCTGAGTACGACATCTCGTGCGGCGGACAGTTTCCTGAGTTCCAATAGTGGGTGCGTACCGACAGGCGGCCGAGAGGCTGCCCGGCGTAGGGATAGGATTCTGTCGGGCCTGACCGGCCCGCGTACGGCCATGCACGGATGCCTCATCGATGGAGGGCGCCATGTCGTGGACGGACGATCGCGTCGAGATGCTCAAGAAATTGTGGGCCGACGGGCTCTCGGCCAGCCAGATCGCGGCCGAGTTGGGCGGGATCACCCGCAACGCCGTCATCGGCAAGGTGCACCGGCTCGGCCTGTCCGGACGCGCCAAGGCCCCCTCCAGCTCCGGGCAGCGGCCGCGCAAGGCGCGTGCGCCTTCGCACGTGTTCCGCAGCATCCGCAACGCGATGCGCGGCAACACCGCGCTCGCCGCCCACGCGGTCGCCGCCTACGAGGCGGAGATCGAGCCCGAGCCGGAGCCGCTCGAAAACGTCATCCCGATCGGCCAGCGCTGCTCCATCCTCGAACTCACCGAGGAAAAGTGCCATTGGCCGATCGGCGATCCCGGCCAATCCGACTTCTTCTTCTGCGGCGGTAAGACCGTCATCGGCCTGCCCTACTGCGGCTACCACGCCCGCATCGCCTATCAGCCGGCGAACGAGCGGCGCCGCGACCGGGACCGCCGGCCGATGCGCGCCTGAGCCGCGGCTGGCGCGCGTTGTTTTTCTCCTGACCTTTGCAAGCTGCCCGCTCCGCCCGGGTGCGATGGCGGCGTCAACGCGCGGGCCGCGATCGCGGCTGCCGTTGCGCGCGGCTTTCGGAACATCTCCGGGGTCTGAAACGTATATCCGGGAGGAGCCATCCCGCAAATATCCGGGAGGAGCCATCCCGCAAACGAGGACACACGCCATGGCGAAACGACCTCCCGAACTGACCGTCGTGCCCGATGCCGCGGCGCTGGCGCAGGCGGCGGCAACGCGCCTGCTGGCGCGGCTTTCGGGGCCGAGCGGCCGCTTTGCCGTGTGCCTCACCGGCGGGTCGAGCCCGGAAGGACTCTACCGGCTGCTGGCGACCGAGCCCTACCGCGGCCGGATGCCGTGGGAGCGCATCCATTGGTTCTGGGGCGACGACCGCTTTGTGCCGCAGAACGACCCGCGCAGCAATTCCGGCGCGGCGCGGCGGCTGTTTCTCGACCGCGTGCCGGTGCCGGCCGCGAACGTGCACCCGATCCCGACCGACGCCGCAAACGTCGACGCGGCCGCCCGCCGCTACCAGGCGGAGCTGCATGCGTTCTACGGCGCGCAGCGGCTCGACCCCGCCCGCCCGCTGTTCGACGTGGTGCTGATGGGCGTCGGCAACGACGGCCATACCGCCTCGCTGTTCCCCGGCCACGCGGAACTCGACGAGACCGAGCGCTGGGCGGTCGGCGTGGCCGAGGCCGGGCAGGAACCGTTCGTGCCGCGCGTGAGCCTGACCTTCCCGGTACTCGCATCGACGCACGAAATGCTGTTCCTCGTCACCGGCCGCGGCAAACGCGAGGTGATCGCCCGCGTGATGGCGGGCGCGGATCTGCCGGCCGCGCGCGCCGGCGCGCACGGCGACTTGGTCTGGCTCGTCGATCGCGACGCGGCACCGGAGCGCCGGGATGTCGCCTGACGGCGCCGCCGACGCGTCAGGCGGCGGAGCAGACAAACGAGCCTCATCGCGTCTTCCCCGCATCCCGGATGACGCCGCGCAGCGGCGGAAATCCGGAGGCCGCCGCGCCGCGTTTCGCTGCGCTCAAGTGGGCCCCCAATGGGGTGGCGGACCCCGCAGACTGGAGCCCAGCTACCGCAATTGGTTGATGAAAATCTCCTTGTAGAGCTTCTCCCATTTGTCGTGCTCGTCGAGGACGCGGGCGGGGTCGATGAACGCCAGGTTCAAGGTCGCGAGCGACGGATTGATCCGTGCGTTCGCCGGCAGAAAGTCGCGCTTGAGCAACAGCTCCTGCGCCTGCGTCAGCATGAAGTCGACGAACAGCACCGCGGCATAGGGGTGCGGCGCGCGGCGGGCGACGCCGATCCCCTGGAAGCGGGCAACGACCGGCGGCAGAGCCAAGACGTCGATCGGCGCCCCGCCGTCGCGCAGCTGCGCGGCCTTGTACTGATAGACCGTGAGCGCCAGCGGCACCTCGCCGGAAACGACCAGGTTGGTGAGCAAGGTGTGGCCCTTGCGCACC
>DASZJC010000419.1:0-3901 GCA_035948495.1 Xanthobacteraceae bacterium
CAGCAAAATCTCCGGCGGATCGCGGCGCTGGCGTTGGCGTTTTGAGCTCGGCGTATCGCCGGTGCGCGTCTCGATGCGGATCGGCAGCCCCATCTCGGCAATCGGCGCTTCCAGATTGCGCGCGATATCGACGGCGAGCGCCTTGAGTGGCGAAATGTAAAGCGTGTGCAGCCCGCCTTCGCGCTGGATGCCGCGGCCGGTGGAGATTAAGCGACGGCGCGTCGCTTGCTCCACCCCTCCCCCACCCGGGCCGCGCTCTCGCGCGCCCGAGTGCAAGCTTGTCGGGGAGGGGTCGGGGGCGGGGGTCGGGAGGTTGGGCGCGAGCGTTGACGCCTTCTCGTCACCTCTCGACCCCCTTCCCCCACCCTCCCCCACAAGGGGGGAGGGAGCCGATCGCGCAAGCGGCAAGGAACGAGACTGAACTCCACTCAGCTCCACCAGGCTCGGCAAAAATCCCGCCAGCGTCTTGCCGCCGCCGGTCGGCGCGATCAGCAGCACCGAGCGCCCGGCCTGGGCCTTGGCCAACAGTTCCAGTTGATGCGCGCGCGGTGTCCAGCCGCGGCTGGCGAACCAGCGGGTAAACGGCTCCGGTAGGAGGATTGGGCGATCGAGGACGGTCACCCGCCAGAAGTAATGGGCCGCGGCATCGTGGTCGAGGGCTGCGCCACCACGACGAGGCTGTCGACCGGCACGCCCTTTTCGCTGCGCACCGCGGCTTTGGCGAGATGTGCCGGGACGAGACCGGCAGTGCCGAGCACGCCGCGCACATAGTCCTCGCCATGGGCATAGCGCAGCGTCGGCAACAGTTTTACGCCGTCGCCGGCATGGGTTTCGATGGTGAAGGCAAGCAGACCATCAGGAGCGAGAACACGCGCAATGCCGGCGATGATCGGCGCGAGATCGTTCACATAGACAAAGACATCGGCGGCGAGGACGAGGTGATAGAGTACCTTATCGCCGGCTTCGTCGGTCAGAAAATCCGCCAGCCCGGCATTCACGAGCCGATCGTAAAGGCCCTTGGTCGTGGCCTGCGCGATCATGGCGGGCGAGAGATCGACGCCGACCAGCCAATCGACGTACGGCCGGAACGTGGCACCGCCGAGACCAGTGCCGCAGCCAAGGTCCAGCATGGAGCCAAAGCGCATCCGCCGTTCGGTCGCACGCATCACGGTTTCGACCGCGTCGTGCAGCAGCGTTGGCCCACGATAATTCAGTCGTTCGGTGAGCGCCGCGTCGTAGCGAGCACCGTATTGGTCGAACAACCGGCGGACATAGGTTTCGGTCATCGCCGGGGCGGTTTCGCCGGCGCCAAGCCGCGCCAGTTGCAGCCGGGCGCCGTGATAATCCTCAGGATCGGCATCGCGCGCTTGCGCGAAAGCGGCAATCGCCCCGTCGCGATCGCCAAGCTGGTCGCGGATGGCGCCCAGCGCGAACCAGGCCGTGGCGAAGCGCGGCACCAGCTCGACGGTCTGCGCCAAAATATCGGCGGCGCCGGACAGATCGCCTTGGGCGACATGATCGAGCGCCCATTTGTAGCGCCGGTCGGCGATCAGGTCGCCGGAGGAGACAAAGAGCGGGCCTGTATCGGTCATCGATGCGTCATTCCGGGGCGCGCGCAAGCGCGAACCCGGAATCCATAATCACAGGTTTTGCAGAGTAATCGCACGCGATTTTTTCTGAGAGGTCAGTGGTTATGGATTCCGGATAGCCGCTGACGCGGCTTCCGGAATGACGTTTCGAGTTTATCTTATGGCGATGCGACCTGAAGACATATTGGTGCCGACGCCGGCCGGCGTCTGCTGCAAGCTTGGCGGCTTCCATATCGACCCGACGCGGCCGGTGGAGCGGGCGCTGATCACGCATGCCCACTCCGACCATGCCCGGGCCGGCCATGGCGCCGTGCTGGCGACGCAGGAGACGCTCAACCTGATGCGGCTGCGCTACGGCGAGAATTTCGCCGGCTCAACGCAGGCTGCGGCGTACGGCGAGAGCATCGCGCTCGGCGGCGCCAAAGTGACGTTCCATCCCGCCGGCCATGTGCTCGGCTCGGCGCAGATCGCGGTCGAGGCCGGTGACCTCCGCGTGGTTGCCTCCGGCGACTACAAGAACGTCGCCGATCCGACCTGCGCGCCGTTCGAGCTGGTGCCGTGCAACGTCTTCATCACCGAAGCGACCTTCGCGCTGCCGGTGTTCCGCCACGGCGAGCCCAGCGGCGAGATCGCCAAACTCCTGCGCTCGGTCGCGCTGTTTCCCGAGCGGGCCCACCTGGTCGGCGCCTATTCGCTCGGCAAGGCGCAGCGGGTGATCGCGCTGTTGCGCCAGGCCGGTTACGACGCCCCGGTCTATCTGCACGGCGCGATGGAGAAGATCACGCGCTATTACGAAAGCCGCGGCATCGCGCTCGGCGATTTAAGGCTGGTCAGTGGCGCCACCAAGCAAAACCTCGCCGGCACCATCACCATCTGCCCGCCGTCGGCCCTGAACGATCTTTGGACGCGGCGCTTCCCCGATCCGCTCGCCGCCTTCGCCTCCGGGTGGATGCGAGTGCGCGCGCGGGCGCGGCAGCAGGGCGTGTCGCTGCCGCTGGTGATCTCCGATCACGCCGACTGGGACGGCCTCACCGCGACCATCGCGGCCACCGGCGCGGGCGAAATCTGGGTCACCCACGGCCAGGAAGACGCGCTGGTGCACTGGTGCGGCACGCGCGGACTGAAAGCGCGGCCGCTCGACATCGTCGGCTATGGCGACGAGGACGATGATGCGACTCCCTCCCCCCTTGTGGGGGAGGGTCGGGGTGGGGGGTCGGGAGGTGACGCGCAGGCGTCGACGTCTGCGAGTGACCTCTCGACCCCCACCCCTAACCCCTCCCCACAGGGGGGAGGGGAAGAGTCATGAACCGCTTCGCCGAACTTTTAGACCGCCTCGCCTACGAGCCGGCGCGCAACAACAAGCTCCGCCTGATCACCGATTATTTCCGTTCGACGCCCGATCCCGAGCGCGGCTGGGCGCTTGCGGCGCTGACCGGCGCGCTGAGCTTCCCGCACGCCAAGGCCGGCCTCATTCGCAGCCTGATCGCCGAGCGCACCGATCCGGTGCTGTTCGAGCTGTCCTACGATTATGTCGGCGATCTTTCCGAGACCGTGGCGCTGATGTGGCCAATTTCCTCCCCCGCTTGCGGGGGAGGCGGCGAGCCAACGGGTCCGGCCCGAAGTGGCCGGCCCGATGACAGGCTCCGCGATGCCAGAGGGGGGCAGTCGTCAACGCATGAGCAAGCGTTACTGCCGCAGGCCCCCTCCCTACCCTCCCCCGCAAGCGGGGGAGGGGAAAATGGCGCGGGTGGCGGAGGGGAACTAACACTCACCACCGTAATCGAAACGCTCTCCACCCTCGGCAAAGCGCAGCTGCCAAAACAGCTGGCACGCTGGCTTGATGCCCTCGACGAGACCGGGCGCTGGGCGTTGATCAAGCTGGTCACCGGCGGCTTGCGCATCGGCGTCTCGGCGCGGCTCGCCAAGACGGCGGTCGCGGCACTCTCCGGCACTGACGCGCAGGACATCGAGTTGCTATGGCCGGGGCTGGCGCCGCCCTATCTCGACCTGTTCGCCTGGCTCGAAGGCCGGGCGGACAAACCGGCGAGCAGCGACCCGGCGCCGTTCCGGCCGCCGATGCTGGCGCACGCGCTCGACGACGCCGATCTCGCCGGGCTCGAGGCGGGCGATTTTATGGCGGAATGGAAATGGGACGGCATTCGCGTTCAGGCCGTGGCCGCGCAACAAGATGGTGCAACGATCGCGCGGCTTTATTCGCGCACCGGCGAGGATATTTCGAAAAGCTTCCCCGATCTGCTCGACGCGCTGCACCTACCGGGCGCCATCGACGGCGAGCTTCTCATCATGCGCGA